>NZ_JASCPO010000024.1:0-44956 GCF_029960145.1 Pseudomonas sp. PS01299
TGTCAGGCAACAACCATTCTGAATGGACTGACGCCATCGCGAGCAGGCTCACTCCTACAGGGAATGTGCGGTGTTGCTAAGAACTGGGACAGCAGGCCTGTATTAAACGATCAAAGATTCTCGTAGCGGTTCATGTCCAGCACGCCCTCTTCCACCGGGTCGGTTTCGTGGAGGTATTGGCTCAGGTCGTGGAAATAGAACCAGAATTGCGGGTGACTGCGACGAATCCCCCAGCGTTCGACGATTTTCTCGAAACGCTCGGCATCCTTGGCATTCTCCATGGCATCGACAAACTCCGGCACTTGTTCGGCCGGAATGTTGAAGATGAAATTCGGATAGCTGCTCAGTACGCCCGGGTAGATGGTCAAGGTGTCCAGCCCCGGTTGATAGCGCAGCGACTCGCCCAACAGAAACGCCACGTTACTGTGCGCACGGTTGCGCAGCAGGCTGTACATCTCGCGTTTGCCGCTGCGGGTTTCGATGCGCAGCATGGTTGCTTCCGGCAATTGGTCGATCACCTTCAAACCGGCGGCCGGACGCGAGGTCAGGCGACTCAGCGCCTGCTCGGCATTCTGCAGCGCCGGGTCGATATTCGGCCGCGAGCAGTAGGCGCCGTCACAGCGGTTGATCGGATCCGGCCGCGCATTGAGGTCGCCGTAACGCGCCAGCAACTGCGTGGCGAAATCGTATTTCGGGTCCTTCGGATCGAGTTTCAGCGCGGTCGGTTTGTCGTCGTCGATCGCCTCATAGTCGAGCCACATCTTGAACTGGCCGCTGCTTTGGTACCAATCGTCGAGGTAGTCCTCGCGGGAATCGGCCGGCATCAGGCGCAGGAAGTTCTGCTCGGCGCCGTTGCGGATCAGGTCGAAATACAGACGAGTCTGCGCCTGATGGGAGACGTTGCCGAACACATCGAAGTTGACCGCCAACTGATAATAGGTGCGCTCCAGCAGTGGATAGTCGAACAGCCACATGGTCTGTGGCACTTCGCCGATCAGGCCTTTGGTCACCGACGCACTGTCGAAGTGGCGGAAAATGCTCAGCAGCGCGTTGTCGTTGCCGGCCCACAGGGTTGACCAGCTCGGAGCCGGCAGTTCGGCGTAACTGTCGCGGCGCAGGGCTTCGTATTCGTTGCGCTTGTTACGGTAGTTGTGCCACAGGCTCAGCACACTGCCGACGTCATCGTTCTGCCCAGGCATTGCCAGCAACGGCGTGGCCTGGCCGCGATAGTTGGGGTCGGTGATGTACAGATCATGTTCCGGAGCCTGGAACAGCGCCCAGAAGTTATCGCGGATCACATCCGTCGCAATCTGCCCACGGCACACCGGCCCGCGAATGAAGGTGCGGACGAAGTATTCAGCGTTATCGAGCATGAACTGATAACGCGCCTGCGCCGGAATCGCCTCGAAGGTGGCGAACGGGTTGGCCCGGCTCTGCGGGCCGTAACCCGGCAGCGCGTTGACCTGCCAGTTTCCGCTGTAGAACAGACTCTTGACCCGCGCCATCTTCGCCGCACTCAGCGGATAGGTGATGTGGGTCTTGTGCACGATCACCCCTCGCACCGGCCACAAGCGGTAATACACCTGAGTGCCCGGATCGTCATTCGGGCGGCGGGTGGCGATCAGGTCGATCGGCTGCCCTGTCGGCGTGCGCGAACGCACCCACTGGAAGTAGTGCCCCGGCTCGCCGTCCTTGAAATAGATATGCGCGAGGAACCAGTGTTCGAACAGCCAGCGCCCGACCAGACTCTGCCGCGCCCCCGGCGCATTGAGCAGGTTTTCCCACTGGACGATTTGCAGCGCTTCCCTGGCGCTCGGCGCCAGCCCCTGCTCGTCGATCGGCGCACCGGACGCCAGCCAGCGTTGCAGGGTCTGGTATTGCTGATCGGTCAGCCCCGTCACCGCCAGCGGCATGCCTTCTTTCGGGTGGGCGCCGGCATAGCCGTCAAACTCGGCGGGCATCGCGCACATGTTTTCCCGTTGCAGGCCGAGGACGATGTCTTCCGGGAGCTTGGCATTCGGTGTCAGCGGGGTTTTGTGGCCCAGTTCCAGCATCCGCGCCATCAGCGCCGCCTGGCTGCCCTGAGCGTCGAGTACCGAATAAAAGCCCTTCTGCTGCCAGGCACGTTTGCCGAAAGCGTCGTAGAACAGCCGAGTGGTCGGCGCCGCCTGAGTGCGCTCGCCATCGTAGACCGGCATCTTGCTCGCGCCCCGCTCTGCGCCTTCGCCGCTGCCCAGATTGAGCTGGCACGCCGAGTCGTAGCAGGCATGGCAGGCCACACACTTCTCGGTGAAGATCGGCTGGATGTCACGCGTATATGAAATAGGAGGTGAGATCGCGGGTTCCTGCGCAATGGCGCCCCAGCTTAAGAACAGCAAGAAAATGCTGATGACGCGGTACGACATGCCCATGATCCCGATCGTGAAAAAAACGCCCGCGATTCTACATTATGACGCTCGTACCAACATGAACGATATTCATGCAAAAGCAGCACGTGCTCCAAAAGCGCACAGGTTTGTTATGATCCCGGCCCTTCGTCATGGTCTTTTCGAGTAGTCCCAATGTCCGATCGCAGCGTCCGCCTTCAAGCTCTCAAGCAAGCCCTCAAAGAGCGCATCCTGATTCTTGACGGCGGCATGGGCACGATGATCCAGAGCTACAAGCTCGAAGAACAGGATTATCGCGGCAAACGCTTCGCTGACTGGCCGAGTGACGTCAAGGGCAACAACGACCTGCTGGTGATCACCCGTCCCGACGTGATCGGCGGCATCGAAAAGGCCTATCTGGATGCCGGCGCCGACATTCTGGAAACCAACACCTTCAACGCCACGCGCATTTCCATGGCCGACTACGGCATGGAAGAGCTGGCGTACGAATTAAACGTAGAAGGCGCGCGACTGGCGCGCAAGGTGGCCGACGCCAAGACCGCCGAAAACCCGGACAAGCCACGTTTCGTCGCCGGCGTGCTCGGCCCGACCAGCCGTACCTGCTCGCTGTCGCCAGACGTGAACAACCCCGGCTACCGCAACGTCACCTTCGATGAACTGGTGGAGAACTACACCGAGGCCACCAAGGGCCTGATCGAGGGCGGCGTCGATCTGATCCTGATCGAAACCATTTTCGACACGCTCAACGCCAAAGCCGCGATCTTCGCCGTGCAAGGGGTGTTCGAAGAGCTGCACATCGAACTGCCGATCATGATTTCCGGGACCATCACTGATGCGTCCGGCCGCACCCTGTCGGGCCAGACCACCGAAGCGTTCTGGAACTCCGTGGCCCACGCCAAGCCAATTTCGGTCGGCCTCAACTGCGCCCTCGGCGCCAGTGAGCTGCGTCCATACCTGGAAGAGCTGTCGAACAAGGCCAGCACCCACGTTTCCGCGCACCCGAACGCCGGTTTGCCGAACGAGTTCGGCGAGTACGACGAGTTGCCGGTAGACACCGCCAAAGTCATCGAAGAATTCGCCCAGAGCGGTTTCCTCAATATCGTCGGCGGTTGCTGCGGTACCACCCCGGGCCACATCGAAGCCATCGCCAAGGCCGTGGCCGGTTACGCACCGCGGCAGATTCCGGACATTCCCAAGGCTTGCCGTCTGTCCGGTCTGGAACCGTTCACCATCGATCGCAGCTCGTTGTTCGTCAATGTCGGCGAGCGCACCAACATCACCGGTTCCGCCAAGTTCGCCCGTCTGATCCGTGAAGACAACTACACCGAAGCCCTGGAAGTCGCCCTGCAGCAGGTCGAGGCCGGCGCGCAGGTGATCGACATCAACATGGACGAAGGCATGCTCGATTCGAAGAAGGCCATGGTGACCTTCCTCAATCTGATCGCCGGTGAACCGGACATTTCCCGCGTACCGATCATGATCGACTCCTCGAAATGGGAAGTGATCGAAGCCGGTCTGAAGTGCATTCAGGGCAAGGGCATCGTCAACTCGATCAGCATGAAAGAAGGCGTCGAGCAGTTCATCCATCACGCCAAGCTGTGCAAACGCTACGGCGCTGCGGTGGTGGTGATGGCGTTCGACGAAGCCGGCCAGGCCGACACCGAAGCGCGCAAGAAAGAAATCTGCAAACGCTCCTACGACATTCTGGTCAACGAAGTCGGCTTCCCGCCGGAAGACATCATCTTCGATCCGAACATCTTCGCCGTGGCCACCGGCATCGAAGAACACAACAACTACGCTGTGGACTTCATCAACGCCTGTGCCTACATCCGCGACGAGCTGCCGTATGCGCTGAGTTCCGGCGGCGTGTCCAACGTGTCGTTCTCGTTCCGTGGCAACAACCCGGTGCGTGAAGCGATTCACTCGGTGTTCCTGCTGTACGCGATCCGCGCCGGCCTGACCATGGGTATCGTCAACGCCGGTCAGCTGGAAATCTACGACCAGATCCCGCAGGAGCTGCGCGACGCCGTCGAAGACGTGATCCTCAACCGCACGCCGGAAGGCACCGACGCCCTCCTCGCCATCGCTGACAAGTACAAGGGCGACGGCAGTGTCAAGGAAGCCGAGACCGAAGAGTGGCGCAGCTGGGACGTCAACAAGCGTCTGGAGCACGCGCTGGTCAAAGGCATCACCACGCACATCGTTGAAGACACCGAAGAGTCGCGCCAGTCGTTCGCCCGCCCGATCGAAGTGATCGAAGGCCCGCTGATGTCCGGCATGAACATCGTCGGCGACCTGTTCGGCGCCGGCAAAATGTTCCTGCCGCAGGTGGTGAAATCCGCGCGCGTGATGAAACAGGCCGTAGCGCATCTGATCCCGTTCATCGAACTGGAAAAAGGCGACAAACCGGAAGCCAAGGGCAAGATCCTGATGGCCACGGTAAAAGGCGACGTGCACGACATCGGCAAGAACATCGTCGGCGTGGTGCTGGGTTGCAACGGCTACGACATCGTCGACCTCGGCGTGATGGTCCCGGCGGAGAAAATCCTCCAGGTGGCCAAGGAAGAAAAGTGCGACATCATCGGTCTGTCCGGGCTGATCACTCCGTCGCTGGACGAGATGGTCCATGTTGCCCGCGAAATGCAGCGTCAGGATTTCCATCTGCCGCTGATGATCGGGGGCGCGACCACGTCCAAGGCGCACACCGCCGTGAAGATCGAGCCGAAGTACAGCAACGATGCGGTGGTCTACGTGACCGACGCCTCGCGTGCGGTCGGTGTCGCGACGCAGTTGCTGTCCAAGGAACTCAAGGCCGGTTTCGTCGAGAAGACCCGTCTGGAATACGTCGATGTGCGTGAGCGCACCGCCAACCGCAGCGCCCGTACCGAGCGCCTGAGCTACGCGGCGGCGATCGCCAAGAAGCCGCAGTTCGACTGGGCCAACTACACGCCGGTCAAACCGACCTTCACCGGTACCCGCGTGCTGGACAACATCGACCTCAACGTTCTGGCCGAGTACATCGACTGGACGCCGTTCTTCATCTCCTGGGACCTGGCCGGCAAATTCCCGCGCATCCTCGAAGACGAAGTGGTCGGTGAAGCGGCCACCGCGCTGTACAAGGACGCGCGCGAGATGCTCACCAAGCTGATCGACGAAAAGCTGATCAGCGCCCGTGCAGTGTTCGGTTTCTGGCCGGCCAATCAGGTGCATGACGACGACATCGAACTGTACGGCGATGACGGCAAGCCGATGGCGCGCCTGCACCACCTGCGCCAGCAGATCATCAAGACTGATGGCAAACCGAACTTCTCGCTGGCCGACTTCGTCGCACCGAAAGACAGCGAAGTGACCGACTACGTCGGTGGTTTCATCACCACCGCCGGCATCGGCGCCGAAGAAGTCGCCAAGGCCTATCAGGACGCTGGCGACGACTACAACTCGATCATGGTCAAGGCACTGGCCGACCGTCTGGCCGAGGCCTGCGCCGAATGGCTGCACCAGCAAGTGCGCAAAGAGCACTGGGGTTACGCCAAGGATGAGGTGCTGGACAACGACGCGCTGATCAAAGAACAGTACTCCGGTATCCGTCCGGCACCGGGTTATCCGGCCTGCCCGGATCACACCGAGAAAGCCACGTTGTTCACCCTGCTCGATCCTGAAGCCAGCGAAATGCGTGCCGGGCGCAGCGGCGTGTTCCTTACCGAGCATTACGCGATGTTCCCGGCGGCAGCGGTCAGCGGCTGGTACTTCGCCCATCCGCAGGCGCAATACTTCGCAGTCGGCAAGGTCGACAAGGATCAGGTGCAGAGCTACACCTCGCGCAAAGGTCAGGAACTGAGCGTGACCGAGCGCTGGCTGGCGCCGAACCTCGGTTACGACGAATAAGCGCAACGGTCAGTCCCCGAACCTCCCGGGGACTGACCGTTCAGCGGGTTTTACCCGCCTGACATTTGCCCGGACGTACCGGGCATTTGTGCGTTGCCGGCAGACAAACCGATCCGTTCGATCTCCTCTCGCGACAATTCGATGAGCCTGGCATTTCGCGCGGCCGCCTGGTCGAACAACCTGCTCAGATACAGCGGATCGTCAGCACTCAGACCTTCGTCCTCGCCCTCCTCCATCAACTGCAGTTCATCCATTTGCCTGAACGCTTCGGGCTGCTGCTCCTTGAGATAGTCCAGCCAGTAATCGCGCTGGATCAGGTCCTCCAGAAATCTCTCGGAGCGTTCCGCGCTGACCACCTCGGCCCGCGCATTGACCAACTGCTGCGGGGTGACACCAGAGGCAAATTTCATGTTTTTCGGCTGCCCGGGCAATTCCAGTCCATCGTCCCAGCCCCCGGTCAGACCGATCCGATAACCGAGGCGGACTTCGGCTTCGTCGAAACCACTACGCGCCGCCGCCGCTTTTGCCAGCTCATCGACCTTGTCCAGCCGGAACAGCTGCCGCGACAGCGACAACAAGGCCTCGCCGCGGATTCCCGGACGGCCGGCAAATCGAGCAAGGCGTTGTAAGTGAAGACCTTGCCCTCCAGACCACTGAACGTAAGGATGCGCCCGTCCACGCAAGTCCCGTGTGTGGCCGAACCGGCGAAAATCACCTCGCGCAGCTCACTGTTGGCCGCCGCCGCTTCCATGACCATCCACACCCGTCGGGTCAGATCGGCGTTGGCCACGCGAAACTCCTGGGTGTCCTGCAATCGATCAAGCAAATGGAAGAATGCCGCGCTATCCGGTTCGGCAGCGAGTTGATCCCAGAGCCTGTCGCGTGCCAACGCCTGATCCGCCGGCAGATTCGCCAGCCACGGCGCTTTCTGTTGCGCATGGGCCTGTTCGCCCGGGAGGGTTTCGTCGGACTCGATGCTGTCGGTGGTTTCACTCAGCCCGCCGGCAACGTCGTCAGCCATTTCCTCCAGATCGGAACTGGAAAAACCGAGCACTCGCGGGCGGTTACCCGCAGCCTGATAGGTTCTGAGCCTTTCGAGGGATTCCTCCGAGAGGTTGTAGTTGTCAGTCAGGTCGGTGCCGTCCATCAGCTCATCGTGCTCACCGTCCAGCGCCTGTTCGGGGATGGCGGTGATGTCGTTGCGACTGAGGTTGAGTGTCCGCAGGTGCTGCGCATCCAGCGTCCCGGCCGGCCATTCGGTGAGGTTGTTGTTGCGTAGATCCAGACTTTGCAAATGCTCGAAGTAACTGACGTCGAACGCATCGAGATGGTTGTAGCCCAGGTCCAGTGCCTGCAGATGCTGCAGACCGGACAGCGCGGCATACAGCGGCTCGGTGTCACTGAAGTTGTTGCTGGCCAGCTCGAGTCGCTCGAGCTGCGGCATTTGCCCGACGGCATCAGGCAGCGCTGTGAGTTCATTGCCACTTAGGGTCAGACTGCGCAGGTGAGTGAAAGCCTTGAGAAAGCCGTTGCTGCCCTCGGCCGTCACTCGTGTGCCTGTCAGGTTCAAGCTGCCGACATGCCCGAAATCCTCGGGCAGCGGCGGTAGATCGCCCAATTGCAGGCCGTTGAGATCCAGAAGCGCATCGACCCCGGCAACCGATAACCGTGCGCGCCAGCAGGTGAGGATGCGCCACGCCGCCAGGCTGCGTGATTGCGAGGAGATGACCCAATCGACGCCACGGGTTTCCCGGGTATACAGCCAGCCATTGAGTCGGCGAACGATGGTTTCAAAGGTCTGACTCCAACCGGTGATCCGCTCGCCGATCTGCACTTCGGTCGCACCCTCATTGCGCAGCGCCTCGATCATTTGCGTGGCTTGTTCATCGCTAAGGGCCGGCTGCACTCGCTGCAGGTCCTGGCGCATCCGTGTCAGCCCGGTACTGACCGGTGCCTGCGTCAGCGGCAGCAACTGGCGGGCCACTGATACACCGTTCTCCGCCGGCGGAAAAGTCGCCGGCACTGGCTGCCGGGCAAACGCATCCAGCGCGCCGGCAGGCAGGCCGAGGGTGTCTTCGAGCCGCCGTTGCGCCAGACGCAGTTCAGCCGACGCCGCGGCGGTCAGCGGCGTACCGGTCAGGTTGGTATTGAGCAGTGCGGTGCTCTCGAGCACGGCAGGCGGCAGCGTGCTGATACGGGTGTCGCGCAGATCCAGCCACGCCAGTTGCGGCAGACCATCGGCCCCTGTCGGCCACTGTTGCAGGTGCGTTGCCTGCAGGTCGAGGGCCTTCAAGCGCTGCAGGCTGCCAACGTTCATCTCGCTCAGCGGATTGTTCCGCAGATTCAACTGTTCGAGCGCAGGCAATTCACTCAATCCGCGCTCCAGGCCTGAAGCGTCGGTCAACTGGTTGTCGGCCAGATCCAGGTGCACCAGGCGCGAAAGGCTTTGCGACTCGATCGGCCATTCGTGCAAGGCATTGTCACTCAGATCAAGGGTTCGTACTTCGCTGAACGCACTGAGGAAACCGCGCATCTGCACGGCTGCAACGCGCTGGCCACTGAGCAGCAGCGTGCGTACATGCGCAAATGCGTCAGCGGGTAATGCCGGCAGTTCGCTGAGCATCAGCCCCGACAAGTCCAGGGTCGAAGCACTGATGGTCGCGCCGTAGCGTTTGAACATGCCCTTGCGCCAACTGGTTTTCAGGACATGGGCCAGGTTTGATCGCGCGACGAGTTCGCGCAGCGATTCTTCCGACACCACCACGCGCTGCTGCCACTGATTGAGCTGGCTATCCAGCGCAGCATATTGATCGCTCAAGGCATTGATCGCGGTGAAACGCTGCTGCTCGTCCGGCCATTGCTCGAAGAAACGATTGAACACCCCCTCGGGTGATTGATTCACGCCCTCGCCCAGGCGCCGCAACTCGCCACGGCAATAATCCCTGACCATCGTTTCTCGATCGATCAGGTGTTCTGGATGAGTCTTGACGTATTCGTACACGCCCGTGAAGTTTTCCCGGGAGAATCTTGACCAGTCCAGCGACAGCCCCGACCAGAGTTTTCCATGCCCCTGCAACAGTGTTGCCGGCACGGTGCTGATTCCGGTGTCCCTGAGGTTCAGACGCTCCAGGGCCGGTAAATCCAGCGCACCCGCAGGCCAGTCGAACAATGAATAGGCGACGATTTCCAGTGTGCGCAGATTACGCATGCCGCTGACGTCGAAAGCCAGCGGCTGATAGCTCGAGGTGCTGACACTCAAAGCTTCCAGCCGGGTCAATTGAGCCAGGCGTGCCGGCATATCGGCGGCATAGGGCATTGCGCTGTAAAGCGTCAGGTCAGTGAATTCCGGCAGGTTCTGCAACACCGCCGGCACGTTGGTGAACGCTTCTGCGGTGGCGTTGATGCGCAGCGACTTGAGCCTGGGGAAACTGCCCAACAGTTCATCGACGTTGGCATCGCTGATGCACCGCCCCCTGACTCGCAGATCGCGCACATGCGAGAAGTCCGCCGTCAGCACCGGCAACGGGTCATCGCAGGTCAAATCGAGGCGTGCGGCACTCGCGCGGCTATCGGCCAGCGGCGAATTGCGCCAGCTCTGCTTGAGGCTGCGCACCACGCTGGATCGGCCGCCGATCATCGACTCCAGCGTCGGCTCCGGGGCCGGCACACCTTCCCATTGCGCCAGCGACGATTCGAGTTCCTGCCATTCACGCAGGCGCCTTTGCAACAGCTCGTAGATCTGCGCGTCAGTCCGCCCGGCGGCCAGTTGTTTGAGGATGAACCCGCCCGCCTGCTGATCCGTTAACGCCGGATACACATCCTGCACGCGCGTCACCAGCAACGGATTGACGCCTTCGCCGCGACCGCTGGCGTAATAACCCAGCCCGTGCTGGCGTACCCGCACCGGCGCCTTGAAGCGTTGCTTGTGGCCATGGCGTCTGCTCGCCAGTCGAGCCAGTTCGACACGGTGTCGGGCCACATACCGGATCAGTGCCCGACGCAGTCGGGCGCTACGCGCAACCTGGGTAAAACCCAGGGCCTGCCGCGACTGATCGGGCAAGGCATGGAGGATTGAGGCAAAAAAATTGTCGCCGTGACGCGGAACACTGTTGAGCGCTTCGCCGCGCTCGTTGTACGCCTGATAGACCGGCCCGCGCTTGACCAGATACTTGGTTTGGCCGGCACTTTCGTTGCCGACACTGTCAATCAACGGCCCGTCGAGGCTACCTTCGCGCACCTCGAGACGCACCTCGTCCGACCAGCCCGGCAGTCGTTCCAGGGCGCGCAAGGTCAGCCATTGGCTTTCGCTGCCGCCGGAATTTTCCATGTGCAGGCCGGCGACCGCGTGGTTGAAGCGGCGTCGCCGGGCAAATTCACGGGAGATCTCCAGCAGCCGCAACGGCACCCGCTTGCCGCTTTGCAGGCGCGCCAGCTCCTCGGCGTTCGCCTCCAGCAGCACGCGGATTGCCGCCGAACTGCCCAACCCCGGTGTCGCGGCTTGCAGCCTGGCGATTCGCCGGTCGTTCAACGCGGGCTCGTCATAGAGCCTGTCGAACATCGCCGGTTGCCGGGTGCGCAGGTAATCGGCGATCTGTTTGCGCAGTTCCAGCGGCCGCGATTCGACCACACGCGCCGGCTCGGCGCCCAGCAGCCAACGTGTTTGCGGCTCATCCAGCGCGGCCAGAATACGTTCAGGCAATTGGCCGTCGAGCACTTCGGCGCGGGTCACCTGGATCGGTGTATGCGTCTGGCCCTCGATCAAGCCTGATTCTGCGCCGAACAGCCGGCTGGGGCCGGACAGCTGCGCTCCGTCGAAGACTTGCAGAATCTTTCCGCTCGGCCAGCGCGGCATTTGCGTGAGCATTGGCAGCGTCAGCAGATACGAATCATCCAGGGGGGTTCCTCGTTCGACCTGATCGATCAGCCGCCCGACCTGCTGCTCCGCTTCATACAGGCGCAAAGTGTCGGCCAGGGCCAGTGGCGCTGGCTGATGATCGAGGTGCATCTGGCGCAGGGCTTCATCACTGACACCACTGACATCGGCGATTTCGAGCAGTTGCGCATCCGAAAACGCCTCAGTCGAGTGACCGATGCGCCGCAGCAGGGTCAGTCGATCCCAGCTCAACGGTCGCTCCAGGTTGTGGCGCCAGGCCCCCAGTCGATTGTGCTCAAGGATCGGTTGATACGCCGCAGGATCATGCGGGTGGCGGATGCGCCAGCTTTTCAGGGTCTCGTCGTAGTGCGTCTGGTAGACCTTGCCCTGCTGGCGAATGAAGGTCTTGCCGTCGAATCGATACACGCCCTGCGCATCAGGCACGGCACTCGCCGGCAGGACACTATCGCTGACGTAAGCATCAAGGTCAGGCTTCCACAGGCGGACCGAGCCGTCAGGCCGTTCGACCGGCTGCAGATGCTCGATCACGGGCTCGGCGGAGGCCGCCTGGAGTCGGCCTGCGCCCTTGCCGACCGCGCCCATCACGCCAATCAGCGCCAGGTTCTGCGCCACATCGACCAGATGCGCCTTGGCAGCCTGGCGATCACCTTCCGACCATTCGATGGCGCCTTCGAATGATTCATAGAGCAGTTGCCCGGCCATCACGGTCATCATGATTTCGCCCAGTACCGGGACAAACATCGACACCAGGTTCAACGCCATCATGCCGAGCTCGAGCAGATGACTGAGTTTTTCTGCGCGTACCCGGGCGTCGACGTCTGCTGTGGGGACGGCGTGGGCCTTCGCATCGGCGATGAATTTGGCCCGGTGCTGTTCGTAGAGGTATTGCCACAGATCGGTGTTGTCGGCCCAGATCCCGGCCACGCCTTTGCGCGTGGTCGGCAACGGGTCGAGAAACGGTTCGGGCTGCGGCTCGCGCTTGCCGGGGGCTTCGGGTGGCAGCTCCTTGATTCGCGCGATGGTCGACAGTGGCGGTATCAGCTGTGCAACCTTGACCCAGATCGAATGCAACGGGTCACTCGGCGAGTCCGCAGCCTTTTGGGTGAACTGACTGAAATAGTAAGGACGGTCGGCATAGGCCACGAACTGACTGAAAAACTGCTGGTAAGCAGTCGGGCCTGGCGCGGAAGCCGTAGGGTCAGCAGCGGTGAACTTGCCTTTGAACACCTCACGCATCTGCGCCATGGTGTAGCGCTTGAGCGGGTGTTGTGGGTCATGGGGAATGTAGACGATGAACTCGTTGGTGTAGCGGTAGCGCTCGCTGATGCTGAACACCACGCAACCGGTCATCCGCCGCTTCATCAGGCTCAGATCACGAAACCACACGGCCTTGCCGCCGAGTTGCGGATAGATCTGGCCGTCCACCACCGACAGAATCATCCGGTAGTCGGCGGGCTCGATGTCCTGTTTCAGCAGCGCCCATTCAGCGGCGGCACGCAACGCGGTTTTCTGGCTGGCAATGAAGTGCCGGCGCAAGGTGTCGGTTTTCTCGAAAAACGCTTTGATCCTTGCCTGATAACGGGCACCGACGTCCAGCGAACGACACAGCGTCAGAAACTGCCTGACCGTGATGCCGATGTCTACTGCCTGAAACTCGCCCGGGGTTGCCGTCTCGACCACGAAACCGGATCTGGCGTGATAGGCACCTGCTTCACATTCCGAAGCCTCGAAGTTGTGCAATGCCGCTTGCAGCAAGGGCAGCTTCAACACTTCGAACGTGGAAACTTCAACTTCCAGCACCCCGAGTTCGAGGGGCCGTCTGAGACACAGCAAGGTCTTGCCGAGATCGACCGTGACGTTGAACTGGTCCTTGAGTGCCTTACCGAGCAACGCCTGGGCAAATGCATCGACGCTTTCAAGGCCGGCCATGGTCTTGTCGAGTCGGCTCTGGGCGACAAAGGCCGCCGTGACCCGCTCTTTCAAGGCTTGTTGCTGATCATTCGAGAAATGGTGATAGCCGTGCGCTGGCCGGGTACTGGCCACTTTCATCGCGGCCCGCCGCTCGGGTGAAGCGGCGATCAGCCAATCGGGGATCAGCTGCTCCAGCAGCTTGCCGTGAAGGCTGGCGCTGACCGGCGTGCGGGGCAATGTCGGGGGATGAGTGGACATCCTGTCTCTCCTGAAAAATGGGAGGACAGGACACCATGTCCGCCACGGTGATCTGCGGTACATAATTATCGTTTTGGCGTGGACGTGTTACCGGACAAGTCTGGAACCCGCGTGCGACCACGGCACAACCCGCTGGATTGACTATGCTATCGGGACAGCCTTTCGGACGGGGGATTTATGGACGATCCAGTCGACAACAAGCCACCGAGCTTCTGGCAGATGCTGCACAGCGTGATGGCTGCGGCATTCGGCGTGCAAAGCGGGAAGAACCGGGCAAGGGACTTCACCCATGGCAAGCCCAGCCATTTCGTGATCCTGGGGATCGGCTTCACCGCCGTGTTCGCTTTGACGCTGTTTGTCATCGTCAAGCTGGTACTGCATTTCGCCGGGGTCTGACGGGTTTCAGTGCATCAGGATCTGCAGGCTGAACGGGTAGCGATACGACGTGGGGTGGCCCTTGGCCGACAACTTGCGAAAACTCACGCCGTAATCCGGCGACGCGCCCATGGCCAGCATTTGCTGTGCCTGATGCTTGTCGATCAGTTGCAGCAGCGACAATTGCCGGTCACGTCCGCCAAAACGATCCAGATCGACGCCCTGCTCATAATCGTGCAACTCCACCAGCGCCCACCCGCCGAGAGTGAAGTGACCGCCCACCAGCGCGCTCAAGCGCCCGTCGACCACCGCCTGCAACGCCTCGGGTGAGGTATTGACCGCGCTGAACAGCACATCCTTGCCAGGGACTTTGCCGGCTTCGGCAAACGCATGCATGGCGCCGAACGCCATTTCATCATTGGCTGCCCACACCAGCGACACCTTCGGATAACGGCTGACCAGTTGCCGCGCCTGCTCGTAGGCACGCTGCCGGGTCCAGCCGCTGTACACCAGTTGCCGCAGTCGCACCTGCGGATGCTCGGCCAGAGCGCGTTGCATGCCCTGCTCGCGCAATTGCGCTGACGGGGTGATCTTCAGGCCGGAAAACGCCAGTACTTCAATCTGTTCGCCCCGCGCCACCGGCGGATGCAGGCGAATCAGTTCCTTCATCATCAGGTAGCCGCCCTCCTCGTCATTCGGCACCAGGCTGCCGATGCGATCGGCACGCTCGCCGATCAGCGCCTGCTGATCGGGGGTGAGCACCGCGTTGACCATGAACAGCTTGACCCCGCTGCCCTCCGCCATGCGCAGGATCTGCGGCGCCACGTACTGCTCGTTGACGAATACCAGATAGTCGGGACGATTCGGTCCCTGCAGGGCAACTCTGGCCTGAGCCAGGGTGAATTCCGGCTGGCGCTGGGAATAGAGAATCTGCAAATCGACACCCAGGTCGCGGGCGGCCGCCTGCATGAATTGCGAGTAGCTGACCCAGAAGGCTTCCTGAGTTGACCCAGGATTGAGGAACAGCACCGACTCGGCCCGGGCCGCAGAGCCGAAAACCGCACCGAACAGCAGAAGGCTGAGGTGGAAAAACTTCAACATGAATGATCCGGGCCCAAGGAAAAATGGCCGCGCATTATAGCCCTCGAACCAGCGACTATTGACGCCTGATCCCGTTTTTTGTCCGACAATCGTCGGAAGCGGACCCGGATCGGTCGTTTACTGATGACTGACCCAGAATACCGCCGTCCCTACTACCAGAATAATCAGGAACAGAATGGCCCATGCATCGACACTGCTATCGCTTTTTCTTGCCTTGGTCGGATTGCTCATTGCATCGCCTCTTGTCGGTTTTATCGGTGATTGCAGAAAGACTCGATCACAGTTAAGACGATGATTGTCCCCGCGACAAATGTGGGTTAATCAACAACTATTCTCGTTAGGCGATTTGGTTCTTTACATATACTCAAACATCACTTTTGCGCATAACTGCAAACGGGTATATTGCCCCGGCTCCGTTAGGGAGTGCGCGGCCGTGCGCGCGTAATTGCCGAGGCACCATCGGACTCCAGCAAGCGAAAACGCAGCGTTTTCCGAGTAGCCCAAAGCCTGAGAACAGGACTTATATGTACGTATACGACGAGTACGATCAGCGGATCATCGAGGACCGCGTCAAGCAGTTCCGTGATCAGACCCGACGCTATCTGGCAGGCGAGCTGAGCGAAGAAGAATTCCGCCCCCTGCGCCTGCAAAATGGCCTCTACATCCAGCGTTTTGCGCCGATGTTGCGCGTGGCGGTGCCTTACGGCCAACTGACATCGCGTCAGACGCGCATGATGGCCAAGATTGCCCGTGACTACGACAAGGGCTACGCCCACATCAGTACCCGGCAGAACGTGCAGTTCAACTGGCCGGCGGTGGAAGACATTCCGGACATCCTCGCGGAACTGGCCACCGTGCAGATGCACGCGATCCAGACCAGCGGCAACTGCCTGCGCAACGTCACCACCGACCAGTTCGCCGGTGTCGCTGCCGATGAAGTGATCGACCCACGCCCATGGTGCGAAATCGTCCGTCAGTGGACTACATTCCACCCGGAATTCGCCTACCTGCCGCGCAAGTTCAAGATCGCCGTCAACGGTTCGACCGCTGACCGTGCGGCCATCGAAGTCCACGACATCGGCCTGGAGCCGGTCCACAACGCCGCCGGCGAACTGGGCTTCCGTGTGCTGGTCGGCGGTGGCCTGGGCCGTACCCCGGTGGTCGGCGCCTTCATCAACGAATTCCTGCCATGGCAGGACCTGTTGAGCTACCTCGACGCCATCCTGCGTGTGTACAACCGTTATGGCCGTCGCGACAACAAATACAAGGCGCGGATCAAGATCCTCGTCAAGGCGCTGACCCCTGAAGTGTTCGCGCAGAAAGTCGATGCCGAGATGGAACACCTGCGCGGTGGCCAGACCACACTGACCGAAGCCGAACTGCATCGCGTCGCCAAACACTTCGTTGATCCGGACTACAAGGCGCTGGAGAACCAGACTGCCGCCCTGGCCGAACTCGACAAAGAGCATCCGGGTTTCGCCCGCTGGCGTTCGCGCAACACCCTGGCGCACAAAAAGCCGGGCTATGTGGCCGTGACCCTGTCGCTGAAGCCGACCGGCGTTGCGCCGGGCGACATCACCGACAAGCAGCTGGACGCCGTCGCCGACCTGGCCGAGCGCTACAGCTTCGGTCAACTGCGCACGTCCCACGAGCAGAACATCATTCTCGCCGACGTCGAGCAGAGCCAGTTGTTCACCCTCTGGGGCGAGCTGCGTGAAGGTGGTTTCGCCACGCCGAACATTGGCCTGCTGACCGACATCATCTGCTGCCCGGGCGGTGATTTCTGCTCGCTGGCCAACGCCAAGTCGATCCCGATCGCCGAATCGATCCAGCGCCGTTTCGACGACCTGGACTATCTGTTCGACATCGGTGAGCTGGACCTCAACATCTCTGGTTGCATGAATGCCTGCGGTCACCACCACGTCGGCCACATCGGCATCCTCGGGGTGGACAAGAAAGGTGAAGAGTTCTACCAGGTGTCCCTCGGTGGCAGCGCCAGCCGTGACGCCAGCCTGGGCAAGATCCTCGGCCCGTCCTTCGCCCAGGACGACATGCCGGACGTGATCTCGAAGCTGATCGACGTGTACGTTGAACAACGTACCGAAGACGAGCGCTTCATCGACACCTACCAGCGTATTGGCATCGACCTCTTCAAGGAACGCGTCTATGCAGCGAATCATTAAGAACAACGAGGTGGTCGACGAAACCTGGCACTTGCTGCCCAAGGACGCGACCCTCGACGGTATCTCCAACTGCGACGACCTGATCGTGCCGCTGGCCCTGTGGCGCGATCATGCTCACGCGCTCAAGGCCCGCGACGGCGGGCTGGGTGTGTGGCTGGACGCCGATGAAGAAGCCGAGGAAATCGGTGACGACGTCGCGCAGTTCCAGGTCATCGCGCTGAACTTCCCGGCCTTCACCGATGGCCGCAACTACTCCAACGCCCGCCTGC
This sequence comes from Pseudomonas sp. PS01299, assembly GCF_029960145.1. Classification (NCBI taxonomy): domain Bacteria; kingdom Pseudomonadati; phylum Pseudomonadota; class Gammaproteobacteria; order Pseudomonadales; family Pseudomonadaceae; genus Pseudomonas; species Pseudomonas sp. PS01299. The sequence continues at coordinate 17,264 of NZ_JASCPO010000024.1, forward strand.
TGCGCGACCGCTATGGTTTCAAAGGTGAACTGCGGGCGATAGGCGATGTGCTGCGCGATCAGCTGTTCTACATGCACCGTTGCGGTTTCGATGCGTTCGCCCTGCGCGCCGACAAGGACCCGTACGAGGCACTGGAAAGCCTGAAAGACTTCTCGGTGACCTACCAGGCCGCCACTGACGAACCGCTGCCGCTGTTCCGTCGCCGCTGACTCGAATACGCCTTGAGCACCTGCTCAAGGCGTACTTCCCTCCTCTTCTGTATCCGAACTGGCCAGCTCATTGGCCGGATGGCGCGCGAGTGCCTGATCGGTGAGCTGGCGAATCAGCGCCTGACGCTCATTTCTGAAATTGTCGTGAATCGCGTTCATCTGCACCGCTGCCTGATCGCGCGTCAGCTCCGCCTGCTCCTCCAGGCGCGCTAATGCCTGCGAAGTTCGAACATAGACAAGGGCGAAAGCGTCGGGGTAGGCCGATTCGAGAAACTCGACCCAGAATCGCTGGCCGATACACCAGTCGGGAAACGCCGAAGAGCCTTCAATACGCATCACGGCCTGATTGGCCTGATCCAGTTCTACCTGCGAGACCTCGACATTCAACGGGCTGCTCATCGCCCTTGGCTGCCCAGGCAAATTCAGACGCTCCGCCAGCCCCACCCGATAGGCCAGACTGAATTCGAGCGCATGCTCGTAGACACTCGGTTGGGCGCGGGCGTTGATCTCTGCCAAGGTGCGCTCTTCCAGCGTTTGCAGGCGAAACAAGCCTCTGAGCAAATGCGTCAATTGCCGCTCCAGCGGCGCGCCATCGATCCCGGCCGCGACCGTGGCTCGGTAACACAGAACCTGGACTTCCATCTCACTGAACACCGCGGAATAACCATCGACACTGGTGGCGACGCGCGCCGTGCGGAACAATTCGCTGCGCAACCGCGTGTCTTCAGCGGCCGCCTCGACCACATTCCACACACGCTGGCTGAAATACGGGTACAACCGGGTGTAATCGGCCGTGTGGATCAATTGTGAAAGTACATTGAAGAAATCCCGCGAGCCGGGCGCTGCCCTTACCGCCTCCCAGGTAACGCTGCGCGGTATCGCTTCGACGGCAGGCCTGCCGGTCAGCCAGCGCGCACTCTGACCTTCATACGACACGCTGGGTAGCGGCTGATGTCGATAGACCCGGGCCATTACACCGAAACTGACGCTGTTCGCCTGCTGATACGTCGCAATCTGTCGCAAAGAGTCAGGCGACAAGGGGTTACCCATCAGGCGAACGGCGCGGGTGACCACCAACGGAGCCCTGAGTACCGCCTCCGGCACCGTGCTTATCTGGTTATCGCGCAGATCGATCAGTTGCGGTCGTTTCAAACCGGTGGTTCCCTCGGGCCAATGATCGATTGCGCAACCGCGCAAGCGCAGTATTTCCAGATCCGGCAGCGAGCTGACATCCGGGGCATGCGCAAGGTCTGCATTGAAGTCCAGACTCAGCACCCGCAGCTTTTTCAATCGCGCCAGTGACGGCTCCGATGCAGAAGATAGACGAATATGGTTCTCGCTCAGATCCAGATGCGTCAGCCAGGGCATGCGCTCCAATGCCATCGGTAACTGGGTCAATTGGTTCCCCCTCAGGGAAAGGCTGCGCAAATTTCTGAAATGACGCAAAAACGCCGTCAGTCCCTGCGGCGTAATGCCTTCCATGACCAGATGCGTGACATGGCTGAAGTCCCCGACCAGCAGTGGCAACTCTCCCAAGGGCTCCGGAGCGAAGCTCAAGGTGTCGGGTGGCGCGTCGCCCGAGGCCCCTGGCTCTCTGCGCCAGCAGCGGATGATCGCGCGCATGGCACGGGCCTTCGCTGACTGTGGAACGTCAACCAATGAGCCATCGATCCCCTTGTACTGCGTTTGCCGCGTCACCCAACGATTCAAGACTTCGCGAATACCGAGAAACTCCAGCCGCAGCAATTCCAGCTTCATCAGCACCAGAATCTCATTGCGGCCCAAAACGTTGAGTAGCGCATGGATCTGCGCAGGGGAATGGGCCGGGTAGAGTTCCTGAATACGGCGCACCATCACTGAAACGCTCACACCTGAGTTCGCCCAGGGCCCTGCCGGTGGCCGTTCAGCCAGGGCCATGGGCGAATAATCGCCGGGACGGCCGCCCATGGTTCTGGCAAACGTTGTTCGCCGTTTCATGGCAAGTTCGGTGATTTTCTCCCGCAGCCCGCTCGCCCCGGTCTCGAGCGACAGGCCCAACGCGACCTTGCGTTGCGCCGACAACCCATGCCAAAGGGCCTGGAAATAATGCTCGCGGGTGCGCCCGGAAAATGACTTCAGCGCAGCATCATTACCCTGCTGAACGCTGATGCGGTCCGCCAACACATTGATGACCACCCGCTCACTGGATGAGCTTGACGCCGTCGTCGCAACACTGTCATGGCTGCCCGACCACTCCTGTATCTCGATCGCTGAAGCCCCTGACCAACCCGGCAAATGCTCAAGGGCATCGAGCACCAGACGATTGGTACTGTGGCCACCGCCACTATCCAGGTACAGGCCTTCATAGGCTCGACACACAGCAATTGCCTGTTGATAGCGGCGTACCTCCTGCGCCAGCCGCAATGGTACGCGGGCAGCGTCCAGCTCTTGCGCTTCGCCATCCAGGGCACTGCCCGCCAACTCCTCGGCAACACTGGCAGGCAGATCGGCAAAGGTCTTCATCAGCAACGCCACCCGACCATTGCTCGGCGCTTCGCGGCGTCGATAGATTCACTGGAACAACGGCTCCCGTCGACCTTGTGCCTGCTGGCCGATGATTTGCACCAGCTTGCGTGTCTGAACCGCCGAATCCTGGCTCGTCAAGCCGAGCAAGTTCTTGCGCCGCTGGCTGCCGAGTGCAGCCAGCAGAGAACGGTACAGTTTCCCCCGATGCACATCCTGCTGAGTTATCTTCAGGATCGTAGTGGCGGTGGGTGCGCCATAACGATTGATTGGCGTGCCCACTGCATCGACGACACTGATGGCGCAGTCTGCCGGCCAACTGGCCGATGTCGTCAGCAGGTGCAATTGCAGGTCAGCATCCGCCATGGGGGCCGACAACGGAATCTGCAGTTGCTCGATAAACTCCGTCACCGCTGCATCGGCGCGAAATCTCCACACCGTGTCGAGCAGCAAGGCCGGCGGATGACCGCGATCTACATGGATCTGACGCAACACGCTGTCTTCGATACCGCAGACAGCCAGAGCCTGCAGCGCACTGGCATCCGACAGCTCCTCGCGGGGATGGCCGAAGCGGCGCAGCAGCTTCAATCGATCCCAGTCCTGAACCAGCTCGCTGTCATGACGCCAGGCACCCCGATCATTGGTTTCGAGCAGCGGTGCATAGCGGCTCGCCGATTCCGGCGGCGCCTGCACTTCCCACAGCCCGGTCTGAGGCTCGGGGCGCACTGCATAGTGCAGATCATCGAGCGTCAGGTACGCCTGGCCATCGACCCAACGCAAGCCGCGGCCATCGCGACGCACTCCGGCAGGCAAGGCCCGACGCTGTTGATACACGTGCAGGTCAGGCTTCCAAAGGCGAGGCTGCCCTGAAGCCAGTTTGACCATGCGCAAGCGCTCGATAAAAGCCGATGACCTGACGACTTTGAACGCTGTGCCTACCGCCCTGGTACTCGCAGCGAAAGCCGCCATCAGAATCAGGTTTTCGACGACATCAAAAAAGTAATCCGTCGCCTGCTCCTGCTCGCCTCTGGACCAACTGGCAATCCCTTCATAGACCTGTGAGAGCAAATGCACCGCAGTGACCGCCAATAACGCCTCTCCTACTACAGGTATGAACGATACGGCGACCAACAGCAGGTCGACCCCGATTGCCTTATAGGTGTCCAGTCGGGCCAGCCGGGTTTTCTCGTCTTCATCGTCCGTTGGGACCACTACGAGCCGAGCGTCGGCCATGGTCTGTTCGGCGTGCTGGCGATACATCAGGCTGAACGGGTCACCCGCAAAATCGATGCCGGACAACGTCACGTAGAACGCGGCACGAGGCAGGATTGAATGACTGTGCGCATACAAACGCCCATCGAGTTCAGTCACCCACGCTGCGCGCTCACTGATCTTGATGTAGCGCATGAAGAATTGGCGAAACGCTGCGCCTTTCAACCGCTGGCTCAACTGTTTCTCGAAATCGCTGAAGGATGAATACTCCTTGAGCGGGTGCAACGGATCACCTGGCAGGTAAACAACGCATCGATAGTCGTCATCGGCGTGCACACTCACCGGGCCGATAAACAGCACACCGTTAAGTGTGACACCCAGCATCTGCAAGGCCTGATAACCCAGGGTGTTGTTGCCCAGTTTGATCGTGTCCTGGTTATCCTTGACTGCCTGCAACATCTCATGCACTTCGACACTGATGTGTTTCTTCAGCAATGCGACGTGCCGATCCACCTCGAAGCGACACCGCAAGTTCGCAGTAAACTTGCTGCGCAACGGATTGGCCTCGGCATCCACATTGAAGACCGCACGAAGATGAGTCTGATATTGCTGGCCCAAGTCCAGGGTTCGACACAACAGCGCAAATTCATGGGGCTGGATCGATAATATATGCGCTTCTCGACCGGTTACTTTCTCGGGAATATAGATCAAGGAGGTATCGTTATAATTTGTGGCCTGAGTCTCACGGAGTTCGAAGTTTTCGCAGGCGGCCGTGAGCAGATCCCGATCGACTGGCAACACCAGTTTCCTGCGCAAGCCCAACAGACTGGAGGTGGAGCGCACATGCTGAAAAATCACCCCGCTGATATCCAGCGAGTTGTCGAGCTTTTGCGACATGGCGCTGGTCAGTAACGGCGCGCAAAATGCTTCGGGCGACTTGAGCGTCTTCAGAAACGGGTCCATTTCACTCTGGGCGCGATGGCTGGCCATCATGCTTTGATAAAGTGTTTGACGCAGTTCATCCGATGCCGACAGCAGCCAGCCGGGAGCATTGTTCTTGATTAACTCAAAGAACATGCCTTTTTGTTCGGGTGTCAATACAGGCGCGACAGCCTGTACAGGTAAGGAAGACATTCTGAATATCTCGAAAACTGAAAGTAGCAACAGCTTATCGAGCAGGCCTTTTTATAAAAGCGCGAATTGCCGATGAAAAACTTCAAGTTCGAATCAACTATTCAAACTCAAACTATACATATATACCGCCACCATAAAAAAACCCCTTTCACCGTTACAGTGAAAGGGGTTTTTCGTTGGCCTTTTCTTACCAGAAGCGTTGCTGGGTCAAGCGGCTCCACCAGCTCAGTAGCACGCGATCCACTGAACCGCTGGCAGCCATGCCGATGCGCTCCTGCAGGCTTTTGCGCTCGGCGTAATGCAGGTGATAAACCTCGGCTTTCTTCGCCCGGTCGGCCAGGTATTCATCGCTGGTCTTGAGTTCGTCGACCAGTTGTTTGTCCAGCGCTGCAACACCAAGCCAGACCTCACCGGTGGCCACTTCGTCAATGGCCAGTTGCGGGCGATAACGGGAAACGAAGTTCTTGAACAGCTGATGGGTGATGTCCAGGTCTTCCTGGAACTTCTCCCGGCCCTTTTCGGTGTTTTCGCCGAACACGGTCAGGGTGCGCTTGTACTCACCGGCGGTCAGCACTTCAAAATCGATGTCGTGCTTTTTCAGCAGACGGTTGACGTTGGGCAACTGCGCCACCACACCAATCGAGCCGAGAATCGCGAACGGCGCGCTGATGATCTTCTCGCCAATGCACGCCATCATGTAACCGCCGCTGGCCGCGACCTTGTCGATACACACGGTCAACGGCACGCCGGCCTCGCGAATACGCGCCAGTTGCGAGGACGCCAGACCGTAGCTGTGCACCATGCCGCCGCCGCTTTCCAGACGCAGTACCACTTCGTCCTTTGGCGTGGCGAGGGTCAGCAGTGCGGTGATTTCGTGACGCAGGCTCTCGGTGGCCGAGGCCTTGATGTCACCGTCGAAATCGAGCACGAACACCCGGGATTTGCTCTCGGGTTTGTTCTTCTGCTTCTTCTCGGATTTTTCCGATTTGGCCTGGCCCTTGCGCAGGGCCTTGAGCTGATCCTTGTCGAGCAGGGTCTGCTCCAGACGTTCACGCAAGCCTTTATAGAAATCGTTGAGCTTGCTGACCTGCAACTGCCCCGCCGACTTGCGCCGGCCCTTGCTGCGCAATGCAGCAAAACTGGCGAGCACCACCAGGATGGCGACCACCAGCGTTACGGTCTTGGCCAGGAAGCTGGCGTATTCGGTGAAAAACTCCACAGAGACTCCTTAAAACAATGCGCGGATGCAAAACACGCGCGGGATGGTTCCAGCATACCCATGCGCCGCCTCGTCGGCCAGCCGTGAAACCTCTGGCAACAGGCCTGTAACGAGCATTTCAAACAAGCGTATGTTTTTTCATTGACAGCACTCTTTCATCCTCATAACCTCGCCAAACCTTCAACGTACCGGGATGACGCGGACGTGGGCAGCATCTATCTGATTCGACATGGCCAGGCCTCCTTTGGTGCAGACGACTATGACGTCCTGTCGCCCATCGGTGTGCGCCAGGCAGAAGTCCTCGGACAGCACCTCGCCGAGCTGGGAATCCGCTTTGATCGCTGCCTGGCCGGCGACCTGCGTCGTCAGCAACACACGGCCAGCAGTGCGCTGGAGCAATTCAGCGCCAAGGGCCTGTCGGTACCGACGCTGGAGACCGACTCCGCGTTCAACGAGTTCGATGCCGACGCGATCATCCGCGCCCTGATCCCGGCCATGCTCGAGGACGAGCCGGAAGCCATCGACATCCTGCGCAACGCGGCGCAGAACCGCGCCGAATTCCAGCGTATCTTCGCCCTGGTCATCGAGCGCTGGCTGGCAGGCACCTACGACACCCCCGGGCTGGAAAGCTGGCTGGGTTTCGTCGAGCGGGTACAGGCCGGACTGCACCGGATCCTCGAACAGGCCGACGGCAACCAGAAAATCGCCGTGTTCACCTCCGGCGGCACCATCACCGCCCTGCTCCACCTGATTACCCAAATGCCTGCCCGGCAGGCATTTGAACTGAATTGGCAAATCGTCAACACCTCGCTCAACCAGCTGAAGTTCCGCGGTCGCGAGGTGGCTTTGGCCTCCTTCAACAGTCACGCACACCTGCAACTGCTGAAGGCTCCGGAACTCATCACTTTCCGCTGAGTCCGGATAATTGTGACCCTTGCTGTAATCAACCAGCGCCTAACCCAAGAAAGGATCGAACCATGACCTCCGTAGCTGATGCCGTAAAAGCGATGCAAGCCAAGTTCAACCCAGCCGCTGCTGCCGGTCTGGATCTGGTTTTCGGTTTCAACATCACCGACGAAGACAAGCACTACGCGCTGATCGTCAAAGACGGTACTTGCGACATCCAGGAAGGTGAAAACCCGGACGCCAACTGCACCCTGGTACTGGACAGTGCAACCCTGAAAGACATCGTCAGCGGTGAAACCGACGGCATGCAAGCGTTCATGGGCGGCAAGCTGCGCGTTGAAGGCGACATGATGCTGTCGATGAAGCTGTCCGAGCTGTTCCCGTCGTAAGACGTCGTTCGGTTTGAAGAAAATCCCGCCCCTGTGGCGGGATTTTTGCGTCTGGCTCCCGGGTTTCGTCATAAACAGGTCATAGGTGGGAGGGGGCTTGCTCCCGAAGACGTCGGATCAGCCACAAGTTTTGCCGCCTGTCACACCGCTTTCGGGAGCAAGCCCCCTCCCACATGGGTGACGTGGTGCTCCATAAACTGCAGCATGCACTTTCTTCTACGTTGGAACTGTCATCACCCAGCAAATGATGCCGCCAGCAGTTCCTGCGTATAGGGATGCTGCGCATCGCTGAATAGCGCACTGGTCTCGCCACGCTCCAACACTTCGCCATCCTTCATCACAATCAGGTCATGGGCCAACGCCCGCACCACCGCCAGGTCATGGCTGATGAACAGATAAGTCAGCCCATGCTCTTCCTGCAACCGCCGCAATAAAGCAACGATCTGCTTCTGCACCGTGCGATCCAGTGCCGAGGTCGGCTCATCGAGCAGAATCAAATCAGGCTTGAGCACCAGCGCCCGAGCGATGGCAATCCGTTGCCGCTGGCCACCGGAAAACTCGTGTGGATAGCGATGTCGGGTCGCCGGATCGAGACCGACTTCGCGCAGCACATCGATCACCGCCTGCTCACGCTCGGCAGCATTCAAGTCGCTGTGTACCTGCAAGCCCTCGGCAATGATCTGCTCCACACACAAGCGCGGGCTGAGACTGCCGAACGGGTCCTGAAACACCACTTGCAGGCGTTTGCGTAGCGGCCGCAGTTGCTTGCCACTCAGCTGCTCCAGCGCCTCACCGGCAAAGCGAATGCTGCCCTCGGCGTCGATCAGGCGCAAAATCGCCTGGCCCAAGGTCGACTTGCCCGACCCCGACTCGCCGACAATCCCCAGCGTTTTGCCGCGCTGCAGGTTCAGATCAATGCCCTTGACCGCCTGCAGCCAAGTCTTCGGCCGCAGCCAACCGCCGCCCAGGCGAAAACGCACATGCAGATCGCGCACCTGCAACAAATCCTGCGCCACATCCCGGCACAGCGCTTCGCCCCCCGGCTCGGCGTTGAGCAATTCGATGCTGTACGGATGCTGCGGCGCACGGAACAGCTGCTCGCACGACGCCTGCTCGACGATCCGCCCACTGCGCATCACCGCCACCCGCTGCGCAATGGTGCGCACCAGATTCAGGTCATGACTGATGATCAACAGCGCCATGCCGAGCCGCTGCTGCAAGTCTTTGAGCAGCAACAGAATCCTGCGCTGCACCGTCACATCCAGCGCCGTGGTCGGCTCGTCGGCGATCAGCAGTTGCGGCTCGCAGGCCAGCGCCATGGCAATCATCACCCGCTGGCGTTGACCTCCAGAGAGTTGATGCGGATAGGCCTTGAGCCGTTCGCGCGGTTTCTGAATCCCCACCAGTTCGAGCAGTTCAAGAATCCGTTCACGGGCTTGCGCGCCGGCCAGGCCTTTGTGCAACGCCAGGCTCTCACCGAGTTGCCGCTCGATGGTATGCAGTGGATTCAGTGAACTCATCGGCTCCTGAAAAATCATCGCGATGCGGTTGCCCCGTAACTGGCGCAGATAGCGCTCATGCACACCGAGCAGCTCTTCACCGGCATAACGAATGCTGCCATCGATCCGCGTGATGTTCGGGTCAAGCAATTGCAGGATGCTGTGGGCGGTCACCGATTTGCCGGAGCCAGACTCCCCGACCAGCGCCAGACATTCGCCCGGACGAATATCGAGGTCGATGCCATGCACCACTGGCTGGCCGTTGAATGCCACACGCAGGTCGCGGATTTCAATCAGGTTATCGCTCATCTCAAGCCCTCGGATCATAAGCATCTCGGCAGGCCTCACCGATGAACACCAACAGAGAAAGAATCAGCGCCAAGGCAAAAAACGCCGTCAGCCCCAACCACGGCGCTTGCAGATTGCTCTTGCCCTGGCCAATCAATTCGCCCAGCGAGGCGCTGCCGGCGGGCATGCCGAAACCGAGAAAATCCAGCGCCGACAAGGTCGCGATCGCTCCGGTAAGAATGAACGGCAAATAGGTCAGGGTCGCACTCATGGCGTTGGGCAAGATGTGCCGACTGATCACCTGCGCATCGCCAACCCCCAGCGCCCGCGCGGCTTTCACGTATTCCAGACCGCGGCTGCGCAGGAACTCGGCGCGCACCACATCGACCAGACTCAGCCAGGAAAACAGCGCCATGATCCCCAACAGCCACCAGAAATTCGGCTCGACGAACCCGGACAGGATGATCAGCAGATACAACACCGGCAGCCCCGACCACACCTCCAGCAATCGCTGCCCGAGCAGATCGACCCAACCGCCGTAATAGCCTTGCAAGGCCCCGGCAGCAATGCCGATCAGCGCACTGGCGGCGGTCAGCGCCAAGGCAAACAGCAGTGACACCCGCGTACCGAAGATCACCCGCGCCAGCACATCCCGCGCCTGATCGTCGGTGCCCAGCCAGTTCTCGCCGCTCGGTGGACTCGGTGCCGGTTCAGTCAGGTCGTAATTCACCGTATCGAAACCGAACGGGATCGGCGCAAACCACATCCGCCCGCCCTGCCCCTCGATCAGTTGCCGCACCTGCGCGCTGCGATAGTCCGGCTGGAACGGCAGTTCACCGCCGAAATCCTGCTCGGTGTAGCGCTTGAACGCCGGGAAGTACCACTGGCCCTGATACTCGACCATTAACGGTTTGTCATTGGCGATCAGCTCGCCGCCCAGGCTCAGGCCGAACAACAGTAAAAACAGCCACAACGACCACCAGCCACGTCGATGTGCCTTGAATCGCGCCCAACGGCGCTGTCCTATGGGAGATAAGGTCAGCATCAGGCAGTCCTCGCGGTGAAGTCGATGCGCGGGTCGACCAGCGTGTAGCACAGGTCGCCGAGGAGTTTTATCAGCAGGCCGAACAGGGTGAAGATGAACAGCGAACCGAACACCACCGGGTAATCGCGGGACACCGCCGCTTCGTAACTCAGGCGACCGAGGCCATCCAGCGAGAAGATCACTTCGATCAGCAGCGAGCCGCCGAAAAATACCGTTACCAGCGCTTGGGGCAGCCCGGCCACCACCAGCAGCATCGCGTTGCGAAACACATGGCCGTACAGCACCTGACGGTCACTCAGGCCCTTGGCCCGCGCCGTCACCACATACAGCCGCGAGATCTCGTTGAGAAAGCTGTTTTTGGTGAGGATGGTCAGCGTGGCGAATCCACCGATGACCAGCGCGGTGACCGGCAACACCAGATGCCAGAAGTAGTCCGCGACCTTGGCCCACGGCGACAGCTCGGCGAAGTTGTCCGAGACCAGTCCGCGTACCGGAAACCAGTCCAGCGCGCTGCCGCCGGCAAACACGATGATCAGCAGCAGAGCAAACAGAAACCCCGGCATCGCGTAGCCGACGATGATCGCCACGCTGCTCCAGACATCGAACGCCGAACCGTTGTGCACGGCCTTGCGGATGCCCAGCGGAATCGACACCAGGTAAGTGATCAACGTGGCCCACAAGCCCAGTGACAAGGTCACTGGCAGCTTCTGCCAGATCAGTTCGGTGACGCTGGCACCACGGAAAAAGCTCTGACCGAAATCCAGCTGCGCGTAGCTTTTGAGCATCAACCACAGGCGCTCACCGGCCGGTTTATCGAAGCCGTACTGACGCTCGATGTCGGCCACCAGTTTCGGGTCGAGACCCCGGGTGGCGCGGGATTCGCCACCGATGGTTTCAACATGACCACCGCCCACCGCCGCGCCGACACCAATGCCCTGCAACCGGGCAATCGCCTGTTCCACCGGGCCACCCGGCGCGGCCTGCACGATGACGAAGTTGACCAGCAGAATGGCGAGCAACGTCGGCACGATCAGCAGCAGACGCCGCAGGCTATAACCCAACATGGGCGTACTCCTTTTGCTGTTGCTGCATCTGCGTGGCGGTCAGCGCGGTCGGGCTGATTTCCCACCAGGTATCGAGTCCGGCGTCATACAACGGCGCCGTCGCCGGACGACCAAAACGGTTCCACCACACCGTGGAAATTCCCGGTGGGTAGTAATTGGGAATCCAGTAATAGCCCCACTGCAACACCCGATCCAGGGCATGGGCATTGCGCAACAGGCTTTCGCGGTTGTCGGCCTGCACCAGCCCTTCGAGCAAGGCATCGACCGCAGGATCACGCAGCACCATGTAGTTGTTCGAGCCGGGATCGTCGGCACCGTCGGAACCCAAGTAATTGAACATCTCGCGCCCCGGCGCCTGACTCACCGGGTAGCCGACCACGATCATGTCGTAGTCGCGATTGCGCACGCGGTTGGTGTATTGCGCGGTGTCGACCTGGCGAATATCGAAGCCGATACCGATCTGCGCCAGGTTGCGCTTGAACGGCAGCAGCAGCCGTTCAAAGCCCTTCTGACCGTTGAGAAAAGTGAACTGCAGCGGCTCGCCATTGGCGTTCACCAACTGATCACCACGGGTTTTCCAGCCGGCGGCTTCCAGCAGTTTCAACGCTTGCAACTGCTCGGCGCGGATGTTGCCGCTGCCGTCGGTTTTCGGCGCTTCGAATACCTCGGTGAATACCTCGTCGGGGATCTTGCCGCGCCACGGCTCGAGGATTTTCAGCTCCTCGGCATCCGGTAACTCGGTGGCCGACAACGCACTGTGCGAGAAGTAACTGCGCTGGCGCAGGTACATGCTGCGCATCATTTGCCGATTGCTCCATTCGAAATCCCAGAGCATGGCGATCGCCTGCCGCACCCGGCGATCCTGAAACATGGTTTTTTGCAGGTTGAACACGAAACCCTGCGAACCTTGCGCAGCACCCGGCGCCAGATGTTCGCGAAGCAATTTGCCCTGCTCCAGCGCCGCGCCGGCATAGCCGATGGTGTAACTGGTCGCGGAAAACTCGCGGTTGTAATCGAAGCCACCGGCCTTGAGCACTTGCCGGGAAACATCGGTGTCGGCGAAGAATTCCACGCTCAGGTGATCGAAGTTATACAGGCCGCGAGTGATCGGCAGGTCCTTGGCCCACCAGTCGGCAACACGCTGGAATTTCACGCTGCGCCCGGCATCCACCGCGCTGATCCGGTACGGGCCGCTGCCCGGCGGGATCTCGAAACCGGCGCCCTCGGCGAAGTTGCGCGTACGCCACCAGTGCTCGGGCAACACCGGCAGCGTCGCCAGATCCAGCGGCAAGGTGCGGCTGTCGTTGTTCTTGAAGTTGAAGCGCACTTGCGTTGGCGACTCCACCACTACGTCGGCGACGTCACTAAACTGCTGGCGATATTTGAGGCTGCCCTGAGTGGTGAACAGCTCGAAGGTGTAACGCACGTCTTCGGCAGTGATTGGCGTGCCGTCGTCGAACCGGGCCTTGGGATTGAGGTAGAAGCGCAGCCAGCGACGATCCGCATCCAGTTCCATCTGCTGCGCCACCAGGCCGTAGACGCTATAGGGTTCGTCCTTGCTGCGATAGGCCAGCGGCGCGTAGAGCCAGCCATCGATGTCGGCGACACCGGTGCCTTTGTCGATGTACGGAATCAGGTGATCGAACGGACCGCTTTCCAGTGAGGAGCGGCGCAGTGTCCCGCCCTTGGGGGCGTTGGGGTTGGCGTAGGCCAGGTGTTGAAAGTCCGGGGCGTATTTGGGGGCTTCGCCATAGACCGTGAGGGCAGGTTGCGGGACGGCCCAACTGAATGGGCTTAGCAGCGCAAAAGCGCTGAACAGAATGAGCCTGGATAGCATTGGCAGATCCTTTTTGCAGGGTGTTGCTACTGGCCTCTTCGCGAGCAAGCCCGCTCCCACAAGGAAGTTGTGCTCACCGCAGATTCCCCGTGGGAGCGGGCTTGCTCGCGAATAGGCCAGTACAGTCACCCAACATCCTGCCTACCTGTGATGTGCAACAGGCCGGCGATTTTTATAGAGCAGGCTTAGATCAATAAGTGACTAAAACCCGCCGCCTCTGGGCATTCTCAGAACTTGTAATTGACCCGTGTGTACAGCGTCCGCCCGAACGGGTCGCCGTATTTCGGGTCGTAGCCGCTCTGGAAGGTGTAGGTCTGGTTGCTGAACGGTGGCTCGCGGTCGAACAGGTTCTTCGCGCCGAGGGTCACGCTGAGGGTTTTACGCCAGGTGTAGGTGCCGGCCAGATCCCAGACGTTGTACGAACCAACGTAATCGTGGGTCTCGCGGTCGGAGTCGTGGTAACCGCTGGTGTAGCGGTTGGTCAGGGCGATACCGTAGGGGCCGTAATTCCAGCTGCCGGTCAGGCTGTGGCGCCAGCGGGCCACGGCACCGGCCGAGGAAAAGTCGCCGCCGCGGAAATCGCCGAGCTTGTCGATGTAGTCGCCCTTGAGCTGCTGCTGGTACTCGTACCGACTGACATAGGTGCCCTGCAGGCCGATCCCGAAGTTGCCGTACGGAGTGCTCGGCAAACGGTAGTCGAAGCTGACGTCGACGCCATTGGTCTTGATCTTGCCGAGGTTGGCCAGGCCGGTAACGATGTGATCTATGGAGCCGTCCGGCTTGCGCACCAGACGATCCGGATACAGCTCCGGGTTTTCGAACACCGCCGATTCGGGGAATTCGGCGATCTGGTTGGCGATGTTGATCCACCAGAAATCCAGCCCGGTGGTCAGACGTTCGAACGGCTGATAGACGAAACCGAGGGTGACGTTGCGCGCGGTTTCCGGACTGAGGTCCGTATTGCCACCGGTGCGGCTGTAGAACTGCTGGGCGCAGTCGCGGTTGGCGATCCCGCCGTTGCTCGGGTTGCCACCGGCACACAGTCGCGGGTCGTTGTAATTGGCGACGGTGAACGTCGTGAAGTTGGGGTTGTACAACTCGTACAGTGACGGTGCGCGAAAACCTTCACTGTAGGCGCCGCGCACCACCAGTTCCTTGAACGGCTGGAAGCGGAACGAGTACTTCGGGTTGGTGGTGCTGCCGAAGTCGCTGTACTTGTCGTGGCGCACGGCGGCGGACAATTCGAGGCTGTCGAGCACCGGCACGTTGACCTCGGCGTACTGCGCCGAGACGCTGCGATCACCGGCGACACTGGCATTGGGGTCGACACCCAGGCTCTGCACGTCGGCGGCGAACTGGGCGAAGTCCTGATGGAAATCTTCCTTGCGGTATTCGCCACCCAGCGCCAGTGCCGAAGGACCGGCGCCGAACCAGTCACCGATCTCGCGACTGACACGTCCATCAATCGCCTTCACCCGCCCCACTGCCGTCGAGTAATCGCCGTCCACCGCATTGGCCGCTAGCAGCGCCTGCCCGGCAGCGGTCTGCGCGCCAAACGGGTTGATGATGCCGTTGGCAATACCGGCGCTGACGGCGCGGTCATTGACGTAGCCGGCCTCGATGGCATTGACCACTTTGTTCTGGTTGTACGACGCGCCGACGTTGTAGTCCCAACCGACCACGCTGCCGTCGAAACTCAACAGCAAACGCTGGCCGGTGTTGTCGTCTTCGTGCTGGCGCGCGCCTACGGCGGTTTCGCGCCAGTTCACATCCACCGGTTGCGTCGGGTCGAGGGCGAAACCGTTGGGGCCGGGAGTAATGCCGTTACCGGGATAGAACGTCGTGCCGGGATTGACCTGATTGCCCATCAGCGTACCGGGGCCGATCTGCGTGCGGTTTTCGTTACGTGCCCAGAAGTATTCGAGGCTGACGTTGTGATCATCCGCGAGCTTGCCGGTGGCTTTGGCGAAAGCCGAGGTCTTCTCGGTTTCCGGCACCAGATCGAGGTAGTTCCACAGGCTCTGGCGGCAGATGCCATTGCGCGCCAGCAACCCCGGTGCATTGCAAGCGGAACTGGCCAGCGGGTTGGTGGCGTTGCTGCCCTGACTCCAGTTGGCCGGCGATGCGGTGCCGGAGGTGTAATCGAGGCCGCGTCCCGGCTGGTAGTTGTAGGTGTAGCCACGATCCTCGGCAGCCAGGCGTTGCTGCTTGTCATGACTGACCACGCCGAACACGTTGAAACGATCATCCTGCAAATCGCCGAAGCCCCAACTGCCGCTGAAGTTACGACTTTCACCACCGCCGGCATGGGTCGGCGTGTCGTAGTTGGTGCTGAGCTGGCCTTCCGTGAGGCTGGTCTTGGTGATGAAGTTGATCACCCCGCCGATCGCATCGGTGCCGTACAACGCCGAAGCACCGTCACGCAGTACTTCGACGCGATCAATGGCGGCGAACGGAATGGTGTTCAGGTCAACCCCGGAGCCATTGATCGCATTGGTCGCGTTGTTGCTCAGCCGCCGACCATTGAGCAGCACCAGCGTCTTGTTCGGGCCGATACCGCGCAAATCGGCATACGACGCCCCACCGCTGCTCGAACCCACCGAACGACCGGAGCCGACCGAGGACTGGTTGGCGGAAATCCGGCTGACCAGTTCTTCCGTGGTGCTCACCCCCTGCTCGCGCAGTTCTTCAACTCGCAGAATGGTGACCGGCACCGCGGTTTCCGCATCGACCCGGCGAATCGCCGAGCCGGTGACTTCCACCCGTTGCAACTGGGTCGTGGGTTCGTCGCTAGCGACTGCCGGCAAGGTATTGATCGCCAGCAGCAAGGCCAGGCTCAAACGGGATCTAACGGGTGAAAAATGGATCATGAACAGCCATCCCTGCGTTTTGGTTTATGCAGGGATGTGCAATGGACAGCAGGGTTTTATAGAGCTCGATTTAGACCGTTGGGTGATGAGGTTATGCAAAAAAAATGGCAGGTGTGGATCAAGCCAGTTCCATCTCCCTCAGCAACCGGGTATCCAGCCCAAACCGCTCCTGGGAAACCATCCTGAACTGCCCTTCAGCCAATTCGCAGCTCACCAGCAGATTCCACGAGTGCCGGGTTGCCGCCGAGGGGATCAGTACAAACGGATGCTCTGCCAACAACGCATCGGCGAACAGTTGTTGATTGGGGGAAGGCTTGGCGGGGCTCAACCAATAAGGATTCGGCACATCCTCCGGCTGGACGATTTTCACTTTTGCTTCGCTGACGACCTCAAAACACGTGAGCACATAAGGTTCACTGTCCAGCGCATCAAAGCTGTGATTGGCTGCCACCTCCAGAATGGCCGACGACGGATCGACTGATGCATAAACGACTCGCCGCCCCGGTATGTTCCATCGGCCACCATTGAGATTCGAACCCATCCCGCTGTCCCACGTCCCGCCATAAACCTCGGGGTCCAGCCGCCAGGCATACCAGTGCTCGTCCCAGGGCAAGGGATTCATGTGTAAACCCCGTATATCAGTTGCCCCAGATACTGCTCCACCATCTGAAACCCCAGTGAATGCCGAATAAACTCCACCGGTACGCGACCGTTCAGGTAGGTGCTGGGCTTGCGCAGCCACTCCTCGGCCCGTGACTGCCTCCCGAAGGCGCGAGTCGCCTTTTCCAGCACCAAGGCATATTGGTAGGCGACGACGCTCTGCTGCGGGTCAAGCCGTACCATTTTACCTTCCTTCAGTAATCGGCGTACGGTGCTGACTGACTTGCCGGTGATGCGTTTGACCATGTCGCCTTGCAGATAAAGCTCAGAGGTTGAAAGCATGTTGACGACATCGTTCAGCTCAAAACCTTTGTCGGTCAGGTCAACGATCAGAAAGGCATCGTCACCTATGTTCCGGCCATTCACGAGCAAGTCGACAGGTCTGCCCTCGGCCCTCTTCACCCCCGTCAGCCGGGGTACCTTGACGCTGGGCATCGTGACCTCCTCCATGGGGCATCTGGCACGATCGGTGCGCCAGTGAAGGCGATGGGAATAAGCAGGCGTTTCGTATTCGAGGTGGGGAGTTCGCATAATCCATCCGTTATCAGAGGCCTGAGCGTCCAAGCCGTTTACGACTTCAATGTCATGTCCGATGCTATAGATCGCGCTTCCGACGACCAACCTGAGAATGTCGTCGGAAATATCCCCGTTTCTGCGAAATCCAGACCTGTTTCCGTAGGACATTACCCACGAATACCGCGCGCTCAACTGCCGAAGTGATAACTCACATCCAGCCACCACTGCCGCCCGTACGGGTCATAGTTACCGGTCGGGTAATACGGCCAGCCAGCCGAGTCATCGTGTTTGATCTGGTTGAGCACGTTGTTCACGGTCAGGCCGACGCTGGCGCGGTCGTTGAGTTTGTAGCGGGCGCTGGCGTTGAACACCGTCCATGGCGACAGACGCCCGTCACCCGCGCCGTTGGTCACCGACCCATAGCGAATGCCCATCAGCGTCGCCGTGGCCTTCTGGTAATCCCAGGTCAGACTGGCGTTGACCTTGCTGCGCCAGTCGTAGTTGGTGCGCGAGGTGCGCCAGTCCTGAGTCGGTGCTTCGTCCGACTCCTTGTAGTAATGCGATAGCACCAGGGTGTAGCCCAGCGCCGAACTGAACGCCCCGTACTGACCGGCGCTCCAGCGGATGTTGCTCTTGAAGTCCAGACCGCTGACCCGCTCGCTGGCGGCGTTGATCGCGTTGACCCGCACCCGTTGCAGCTGATTCGGATCGATGGCGGCACTGCCCGGATTGCGGTCGATGCGTGCCAGAGTCGATTGGCAGTTGGCCGAATTGATGTCCTGGGTGCCGTTGCGGCATTCGTTCTCTTGCTGCAACAGGCGGTTTTCGTCGACGGTGGTCAGCAGGTCGTCGATCTCTACACGCCAGAAATCGGTGGAGAAATCGAAGTGGCGCGACGGCGACCAGACAAACCCATAGGTCCAGGATTTGCCGCGCTCGGACGCAAGATCCGGGGTGCCGCTCTGGGTGTAGTCGACCCGCCCACGATCACACGCGCCCTGCACGCCCTGGCTGCAACCGTAGTAGTCGATCTGCGCCGGGTAGTAACCGTTGCTGGTAATTCAGGTCCGGCGCGCGGAAACTGGTGCCGTAACTGCCGCGCAGCAAAAGACTGGTGATCGGGCGCCATTCGAGGCCGAGGTTATAGGTTTTCTGCTGCTCGCTGCGGCCGCTGAATTTGTATTGATCCCAACGCCCGGCGGCGGTGGCCAGCACGGTATCGGTGACCGGAATGCTGAACTCGCCGCCCGCCGCGTAGCGCTTGCGCGAACCGCCGGAGCTTTGCGCCGGGCTCACGCCATAAAAGGTGCCGTTATTCAGCGCGTCATCCGGGTCGACGCGATATTCCTGCTTGCCCGCTTCCAGCACGCCGGCGAATCCGACCGGGCCGGCCGGCAGGTCAAACAAGTCGCCATTGATCGAGGCGTTGTAGCTGGTGGAAACCGACTTGCTGCGCTGGGTCAGGTTGCTGCGAAACTGCTCCCACTCTTGTGGCGTCAGCGGGCGATCGAGGCGCGAGGCGTCCGGGGCGAACACCGGATAACCGCCACTCACGCCCAATTGCGGGCCGAGGTAGAAATCCTGAATCGATGACAGCGGCGTGTAGCGCGTGGTTCGGACGCTGCGGTACTCCGAGCGGTTGGCCGCCAGATCATAGCTCCAGCCGGTGTCGGCGATCTTGTCCGAGAGGCCGAGGGTGCCGGTCCATGAAGTGTCGGTCCACTTGCTGTTGTTGCTGGTGCGACCACCGATTTCCTCTTCACCGTAACGGCGATACCAGCGCTCGAGATTGCCGCTGTTCTGGTTGATGAAGTCCGGCGAAGTAAAAGTCGGGCCACGGGTGTTGTTCTGGATGTGATCGAGGCCATACATCAAGTCGGCAAACACCTGACCGCTGTCGCTGAAGTGCCAGGTGCCGCGGGTGTAGCCGTCGTAGTTTTCCTTTTGCGTCTGGATCGTCCAGTAATCGTTGTACATCTGATCGGTGCGGCAACGACCCGCGTTGTTCAGCAGCTTGTTATCGAAAGTGCCTTGATAGGCGCCGCAACCGGGGCCGAGGTAGCGGTTGTTGCTCAGGTCGCGACGGTAACCGACATCCGCCAGCGGGCCGCTCTGCATGAAGCCGCGATCGTCGGCCCAGATCGGATCGCGGTTGGTCAGCTCCAGGCCGAACAAGCCGTCGAAGTCGCCCCAGCTGCCGCCGCCGCTGATTTGCAGGCGCTGATTGTCGCCACCGCCGCGCTCGCTGGTGCCGCCCTTGAGATTGACGTCGATGCCATTGATCTGCTTCTTGAGGATGATGTTGACCACCCCGGCAATCGCGTCCGAACCGTAGATCGCCGAGGCGCCGCTGCTGAGAATTTCGATACGGTCGATGACTGCCGAGGGAATGTTCGCCAGGTTGGTGAAGTTGACCTTGCCATCGTATGGCGTCGGGTAATCGGCGACGCGCCGGCCGTTGATCAGCACCAGCGTGTGATTGGGGCCGAGGCCACGCAGGTTGATTGCGCTGGCTGCTGGCTGCCAGGTGTTGCCGTAGTCCTCGCCCTGGGTCATGCCGGTGTTTTGCGTCTGCGTTGCCAAGGCGTCGTAGACGTTCTTGTAGCCGCGCGCTTCCATTTCTTCATGGGTGATGACGTTGACCGGGGTCGCGCCATCACTCTGCGCACGGGCGATTCGCGAGCCGGTGACGGTGACTTTTTCCATGCGGTAATCGGCGCTGGTCGCCGGGGCCACGGCACTGACTTTGGCCGCCACCGGTGTGCTCGCCGCGCCTTCACGCACGCTCAGGCCCTGGGCACTTTGCTCGACTTGCAGGCCGCTGCCGAGCAAGGCCTTCTCGACGGCCTGACGCCCGCCCAACGCACCGCGCACCGCACTGCTGCGCTTGCCTTGCACCAGATTCTGGCTGAAGGAAATCGGTACGCCGGTCTGGCGTGAGATATCCAGCAAGACCTCATCCAGCGGGCCGCTGGCGATGTCGAAGGTGTAGACCTGGGCCGCAGAATCCTGCGCATACACCGCGATCGGCCCTAGCCCCATCGCCAATGCGGCGGCGAGGGTCAGGCGCGGTAATTGTTGTTTGAATGAAATCATCAAGGGCTTCCCTGTTGAAGGCGTCTGCAGGGAATGAGCAGCGGGCCGGCGCTTTTTATAGGGCGGCGATTAGGCCAAGAAGTTATGACGCTATAACCGCGCGCCGATGCTGACCCAATAGGGGTTGTGCCAGGTGACGCGGATCGGCAGCGAGCGCTCCAGCAGTTGCAGGGTGCGGTCGCTGTCATCGAGCGGATAGAGGCCGCTCAGGCGCAGATCGGCCACCTCGGGACTCAGGTGCAGAATGCCCCGGCGATAGCGGCGCAGGCTTTCGATCACTTCGCTCAGCGGCCGGTCGCGCACTTCCAGGCAACCTTGCACCCATGCGCTTTCCTGACCGTTGCTGCGTTCGAGGGCGAGAATGTCCTGGGCGTTGAACAGCAGACTTTCCCCCGCCTCCACCACCTGCCGCGCACCGCCGGCGGTGACCACTTCGACCTGCGAATGCAGCATCACCAGCCGCGTAGAATCGTCGCCCTGTTGCACCAGAAATTTCGTCCCTAGCGCCCGCATCCGCCCATGTTCGGTCTCGACCACGAACGGCCGCGCGGGATCCTTGGTGACGTCCACCAGCAACTCACCCGAGCGCAACGCCAGCAAGCGTTGAGTCGCATCGAATCGCGCCACCACCCGCGTCCGCGCATTCAGGCTCAGCGCACTGCCATCCTCCAGGGTGAAATCGCGCCGCTCGCCGGTGCCGGTCGCCAACTCCCCCGCTTCCGGCAGCCAGCCATAGCGGCGCCCGAGCAGACCGGCCAGCACCGCGATGCCGAGCACGCTCAAGCTGCCACTGACAAAGCGCCGCCGGCTCGACGGCGCATTCAGGCTGTGCAGCAGACTGTTGCGCGGCAGCCCGCGCAAGGTCGGGTTGCGCAGCAGGTTCAGGCCACCGCCCATTTGTTCGATGATCCGCTGATGCCGTGGGTCAGCCGCGCGCCACGCTTCGAATGCCGCGCGCTCGCCAGCACTGGCTTCGCCGGACTGCAACAGCGCCATCCACTGCGCCGCCTCGTCGATCACCGCCTCGTCCGGCCTCATGCCTGCATCGCCTGATAGCAGCGTTTGAAGGCTTCGACCATGTACTGCTGCACACGGCTAGTGGAAACCCCGAGCCGTTCGCCGATTTCGCTGTAGGTCAAACCGTCGAGCTGATGGTAGAGAAACGCGGCTTTGGCCTTGGCCGACAAACCATTGAGCAAGCGATCGACCGCCAGTAACGCCTCGATCACCAACGCGCGTTCTTCCGGTGATGGATGCACCGGTTCCGGCGCCAGCGCCAGGCTTTCCAGATAAGCGCGTTCCAGGTCCTGGCGGCGCCAGCCTTCATAGACCAACCGTCGGGCGATGGTGGTCAGCAGCGCCCTGGGTTCGCGAATCGCGCTCGGGTCCGGCAAGGCCAGCACCCGTAAAAAGGTTTCCGAGGCGATGTCCTGTGCGCTGTGCGGGCAACCCAGCGTGCGGCCAACGGCAGCGCACAGCCAGCGATAGTCCTTTTGGAACATTTGCCCAATCATCCGGTAATGCGGGTTTTGAACATCCCCCATGCCTTGCTCCCTGAAACGGGTCCCACCCGCTGCGAAAAACCATCGTTCTGCCGGGATCGTCCGGCTCTTGATCAGGCGCGACTGTGCAATAGCGTTGCGGACATTTGAAGTAATTAAAAATCAGGATAAGCAAACCTTTGAGAATAAGGCGCTCCGTCGCCGCAGAAATATTGACTGACACAACGTTGACCCTGATCAGTTGCCCGCGCGCAGCCACTCTCTAATCTGCGCGCTTCATCGAACGCCAAGGACGGCTCACCGGGAGCCCGCGGCTATCCCTTCAAGGAAGAAAACCATGCGATCACTGAAGATTATTCTGCTGTCATCGGCCTTCAACGGCCTGACTCAACGCGCCTGGCTGGAACTGCGTCAGGCCGGGCACTCGCCCAGCGTCGTGGTGTTCACCGACGAGGCGTCGGTGTGCGAACAGATCGAACACAGCGGCGCCGATCTGGTGATCTGCCCGTTCCTCAAGGACCGCGTACCGCAGGCGCTGTGGAGCAATGCGCGGCGCCCGGTGGTGATCATCCACCCGGGCATCGTCGGCGATCGTGGCGCCAGCGCGCTGGACTGGGCGATCACCAACGAACTCACACGCTGGGGCGTGACCGCGCTGCAAGCGGTGGAAGAAATGGACGCCGGCCCGGTCTGGGCCACCTGCGAATTCAATCTGCCGTCGGGCTTGCGCAAGTCCGAGCTGTACAACGGGCGGGTCAGCGATGCGGCGATTCGCTGCATTCGCGAAGTGGTCGAGAAGTTCATCGACGGCTTCGTTCCGGTCGCACTGGATTACACCGACCCAAAAGTCCGGGGTCGCTTGCAGCCAAACATGAAGCAGGACGACCGCACCTTCAGCTGGCACGACTGCTCGCGGTTCATCAAACGCTGCATCGACGCCGCGGACGGCCAGCCCGGGGTCTTGGCAAGCCTGGCCGGCGGGCAGTATTACGTGTACGACGCGCACCTCGATCAGCGCACCGGGATTCCCGGCAAAATCCTCGCGGTGCATGACGACGCGGTGCTGGTCGCCACCGGCGATCACAGCCTGTGGATCGGCTCGTTGCGGCGCAAGCCGCTACCCGGCGAGGAGACCTTCAAGCAACCGGCGCGGCATGTGCTGGCCGGGCAACTGAACGGCGTGCCGACCCTCGACTGGTCGATCGCCAGCGAGCCGTTCAACGACGAGGCCTATCAGCCGATCCGCTACCGCGAATCCGGGCATGTCGGCGAGCTGACGTTCGAGTTCTACAACGGTGCGATGAGCACCGAACAGTGCCAGCGCATGGTTGAAGCGCTGCGCTGGGCCAAGTCTCGGGACACTCGCGTGCTGTTGATCAAGGGCGGGCGCGGCAGCTTCTCCAACGGCGTGCACCTGAACGTGATCCAGTCGGCGCAGGACCCCGGCGCTGAAGCGTGGGCGAATATTCAGGCGATCGACGATGTCTGCGCCGAACTGCTCAGCGCGCGGCAACTGGTGGTCAGCGGCGTGACCGGCAATGCCGGGGCCGGCGGCGTGATGCTCGCACTGGCTGCTGACATCGTGTTTGCCCGGGCCGACATCGTGCTCAATCCGCATTACAAAAGCATGGGCCTGTATGGCTCGGAATACTGGACCTACAGCCTGCCCCGCGCCGTCGGCCCGGCGATGGCCGAGCAACTGACCCAGGCCTGCCTGCCGGTCAGTGCCACGCAGGCGCTGCAACTGGGCATGGTCCAGGAAATCGGCCCGCGCTGCCCGGATGAGTTTTCCTTGTGGTTGTTGCAACGGGCCAACGCGGCGCTGACCGACCCGACCTATGCTGCCGTGCGCGAGCGCAAGTTGCGCGTGGATCAGGTGCTGATCGAGCAATGTCGGGAAAGCGAACTGCAAGAGATGCAGGAAGACATGCTCTACAACCGCAACCAGTTTGCCGAGAAGTGCAGCCACTTCGTCTACAAGCGCAAAGCCTGCGGCACGCCGGCGCGATTGGTGGAAGACTGGGCGCGGGTGCGTTCGACCGAGTTGGCCAGTTGATTTTGCGGTGACTGCCTTCCCCTCACCCTGGCCCTCTCCCAAGGGAGAGGGAACTGACCAAAGTGTCTGGCGCCCAGTATCGACCTGGAATATCTCGGCCGATTATGGATTCAACGCTGATCGCTCAAGTCGGTGTATTTCTTCAATATTCCCCAATCAGTCCCCTCTCCCTCCGGGAGAGGGTTAGGGTGAGGGGCTTTTGCCTTTACAATGCCCGCACCTCAGACACCGGCCCGCCCATGGACATCGACCTCGCCCGCACCTTTCTGGAAATCGTTCGCCACGGCAGTCTCGCGGCGGCGGCGCAGAAGCTGTTCGTCACGCAGACAGCGATCACCGCCCGGGTGCAGAAACTCGAAAGTCAGCTGGGCAGTACGCTGTTCGTGCGCAACCGCGCCGGGGCGAAACTGACTGCCAACGGCGAGGCCTTCGTGGTCTACGCCAATCAACTGGTGCAGACCTGGGAAGCCGCGCGGCGCGACCTGCCGTTGCTGGACGGCTATCACAACGTGCTGCACATCGGCGGCGAAGTCAGCCTGTGCAACCCGTTGATGCTCAGCTGGGCCGCCGAACTGCGCGAGAAGATTCCCGGCCACGCCCTGCGCATGGAAATCCGCGACGGTGAAAACCTGTTGCGCCAACTCGAACTCGGCGTGCTCGATGCCGCGCTGGTCTATCAGCCGGAATACTGGCCGGGCCTGCAGGTTGAGCAGGTGCTGGAAGAAAAACTGATTCTGGTGCGTGCGCCGAACCGCCCGGATCCCTACGTCTACATCGACTGGGGGCCGGATTTTCGTCGCCAGCACGACGCCGCACTGCCGGAGAAGGCCAAAGCCGCGCTGAGTTTCAACCTCGGCCCGTTGGCCCTGCAATACATCCTCGAACATGGCGGCAGTGGCTACTTCCGTACCCGTGTGGTGCGCAGCTATCTGGAAACCGGCGCACTGGAAGCGGTCACCAAAGCCCCGGAATTCGGTTACCCGACCTATCTGGTGTACGCCCGCGAGCGCGACTCGGCGACGCTGCAACAGGCGTTCGATCTGCTGCGCCAGGTAATCGCCACCGATGACGACTGGTCGCAACGCTGGAACCCGCTGAGCTGAGTCGGCCGCTTTACACCGGAGCATGGCGCAACTGACCTCAAGGTCCGGCCTGCACAAACGGCCGGATCGGCTAATCTGCCGGGTATAACAACAATACCCACAGGTGAACGCAGTGAGGCAGACCACCGAGGCATTCCGCAGCCGCTATCGCGCGGCCATTCATCCGTTGTACAACCCGTGGCTGCACGGCGCCTTCGTGCTGCTGTTCGGCGTACTCGCGATCGGCGCCTTCTGGAGCAGCGCGCATCAGGTGCAGCCGCTGGAATGGCTGAGCGTGCCGCTGACCCTGCTGTTGTTCAACTTTGGCGTGTACATGGTTCATCGCCATCTCGGTCACCACAAAAAGACTTTGGCCAAGCTGTTCTATGCCCGGCATGCGGGCGACCATCACAGCTTTTTCACCCCCGGCCACATGACGTATGACGGCGCCCGCGACTGGCGGGTGATTCTGTTTCCAGCCTGGCTGATCGTCGTGCATACGCTGGTTTTCACCCTGCCGCTGTGGTGGCTGCTCGCGCAGTTCAACACCAATGTCGCCGGGCTGTTCGGCGGCTGCATGGTCCTGGGTTATCTGACCTACGAGGTGTTTCACGCCTGCGAGCATTTGCCACCGCACAATCTGCTGACCCGCCTGCCGTGGATCCGCCAGATGCGTCATCTGCACGAATTGCATCACCGCCGCGAGTGCATGCAGGAGCGTAATTTCAATATCGTTTTTCCGCTGATGGATTACCTGTTCGGCACCCTGTACTGGGACCCGCAACCCGCCCCGTTGCGCTATTCGAGATCGCCCATGACCCGCATGCAGCACCAGATCGATATCGCCGGCGAACCGATCGCCGTGCTCCGCTACGCCGCCAGCGTCAACCACTGGCCCGAGTGGCACCCGTCGTCGCTGAAAATCGACGGACCGCAAGGCCCGCTGCATGCTGGCGCGCGTTTCGAAGAAGACATTCATGCCGGCGGGCGCGCCGGCCATTTGCGCTGGGAGGTCACCGAATACCTGCCCGGTCGCCGTTGGTGCGCTCAGGCGCGGGGCGATCATGGCTTGTCGCTGTTGCTGACCTACGAGTGCGCGGCGCAAGGCGACGGCACGCGGTTCGTGCGCACTCTGGATTACCGGTTCGAGGGACTGGGCATGCGCCTGGCCAATCTGCTGTTGCTCAAGCGCCGCATCGAACGTGAATCGGCGACCTCGATGCAGGCCCTGCGCGACATGGCGCTCAGGCACCTGACGCTGACCGGGCACCTTTCATGAAGCGCCTGCTGTTACTGCTGGTGATCCTCGTCATCGCGTTTCTGCTGCTGATGCCGACCAAGGTGCAGCCGGTGGCGTGGAAACCGCCAGCGGCGCCGTCACTGAACGAAGGGGTCTACGCGGAAAACCAGCGGCTCAAGGCCGCCAAACAGGTTGGCCCGAGCGACATCGACGGCCCCGAAGCACTGCTGCTGGAGGGCGATTACCTGATCACTGGCCTGCATGACGGGCGAATGATCCGCACCAGCCTCGATGGCAAGGAGCGCAAGGTGCTGAGCGACACTGGCGGCCGGCCGCTGGGCCTGGCGCGGCATCCCAACGGTTTGCTGGTGATTGCCGACGGGGTCAAGGGTCTGCTCTCGCTCGACGCCCAGGGTCAGTTGATTCCTCTGACCACCGAGGCCAATGGCCTGCCTTTCGGTTTTACCGACGACGTGGCGATCGACAAGTCCGGGCACTACGCCTATTTCAGCGATGCCAGCAGCCGTTGGGGTTACGGCCATGACGGTGAGGCGATCATTGAACATGGCGGTGACGGGCGCCTGCTGCGCTATGACTTTCAGACCGGCAAGACCAGCGTGCTGCTGGACAAACTGCAGTTCGCCAACGGCGTGACCCTCGGCCCGGATGACGCTTATGTGCTGGTCAACGAAACCGGCGCCTATCGCATCAGCCGTTACTGGCTGACGGGACCCAAAGCCGGTACCCATGACCTGTTCATCGACAACCTGCCCGGCCTGCCGGACAACCTCGCGTTCAATGGCAGCAACCGCTTCTGGGTCGCGCTGTATGCACCGCGCAGTGCCTTGCTCGATCGGACCGCCGGGCATCCGCGGGTGCGCAAGATGATCGTGCGCGCGCTGACGGTGCTGCCAAAACCGGTGGAGAAACGCGGGTTCGTCCTGGGGCTGGATCTTGAGGGCAAGGTGATCGCCAATCTGCAGGACGCCAGCAGCGGCAATTACTCGCCGATCACCACAGCGCGCGAGTATGGGGACTGGTTGTATTTGGGGTCGCTGAAGGCTACGCACATGGCGCGGTTGCCGTTGGCGGATGCATTGAAATGATGCATGGCAAATGTGGGAGCTGTAATTCCAATGTGGGAGCGAGCTTGCTCGCGAAAGCGGAGTGTCAGGCAACGATAATGTTGAATGGGCTGGCCTCTTCGCGAGCAAGCCCGCTCCCACAGGGGAACCGCATTCCAATGTGGGAGCGAGCTTGCTCGCGAAGGCGGAGTGTCAGGCAACGATGATGTTGAATGGGCTGACCTCTTCGCGAGCAAGCTCGCTCCCACAGGTTCAAGCGGCTGGCACAACCTTTGTGGACAC
>NZ_JASCPO010000250.1:0-7865 GCF_029960145.1 Pseudomonas sp. PS01299
GTCAACATCATTGCTGCCTGAACCACCGCCTTCGCGAGCAAGCCCGCTCCCACAATGGACCTGCGACAGCTTCGATTACGGGCTAGCATTGGCCCATGCCTTCATCACCGTTCTTCGTTTCGGATTGCCCGCCCATGACTGCCCATCGAATTGGTTTCCTGATTTGGCCCAGCACTAAAGCTTTGACGCTGGCGCTGGCGGAGGAGGCCTTGCGTGTTGCTCAGCGGGTGCATCCGGAGGTGGTTTACGAACTGTCGTTCCTCCAGGCCGAAACCGTGACAGACGTTGCGGCCGAGGGGGCGTGGCAACTGCCCGGCGAGGCGTGGACCGGCAAGCTGGAAAACTTCCAGAAACTCTTTTTGCTCGCCGACGAGCCACCGACCACTCTGGCCCCGGCCCTCAGCAGCGCGCTCAAGCAACTGGTGCGTGCCGGTTGCGTGATCGGTGGTCTGTCGGCCGGTGTCTATCCGTTGGCGCAGCTCGGTCTGCTCGACGGCTACCGCGCGGCTGTGCACTGGCGCTGGCAGGACGATTTCGCCGAGCGCTTCCCGAAAGTCATCGCCACCAGTCACCTGTTCGACTGGGATCGCGATCGCCTGACCGCGTGTGGCGGCATGTCGGTACTCGACCTGTTGCTGGCGGTGCTGGCCCGTGATCATGGGGCAGAACTGGCCGGTGCGGTGTCCGAAGAACTGGTGGTCGAGCGCATCCGCGAGGGCGGTGAACGCCAGCGCATTCCACTGCAGAACCGCCTCGGTTCCAGCCATCCGAAGCTCACCCAAGCGGTGTTGCTGATGGAAGCCAACATCGAAGAGCCGCTGACCACCGACGAAATCGCCCAGCACGTGTGCGTGTCCCGTCGACAGCTGGAGCGGATCTTCAAGCAATACCTCAACCGCGTGCCGAGCCAGTACTACCTGGAGTTGCGCCTGAACAAGGCCCGGCAGATGTTGATGCAAACCAGCAAGTCGATCATCCAGATCGGCCTGTCCTGCGGTTTCTCCTCCGGGCCGCATTTCTCCAGCGCCTACCGCAACTTCTTCGGCGCCACGCCGCGCGAAGATCGCAACCAGCGGCGCAGCAGCAGTCCGTTCGAACTGTCGTCAGTGCCGCCGGAGCGCGGTTGACGCACCCCGGCAGAACCCGCGGAGCGTCACTCATCGACCCCTGAATCTTCAGACGTGGACACCTCCATTTCCGCCCGTTCGATGACGGCTTCCACGCCAAAATCGATGCGGTGCTTTTTGAAGTAGGCGATCAGCCGTTGCAGGCTCAGCTCAGAGAGCGGATTGCTCCGCAGGCTGAATTTGTCCGCACGCTCTTCTGGCAACTCCAGGATATCGCTGGGAACCTGGGTGATCGCGTTGTCGCTCAGGTCGGCGATTTCCAGGTGTTCGAGTTGCAGCAAGCCCGGCGGCAGGCTGGTGATGCCGCTGTTGTCCAGCATCAGCGTTTGCAGATTAGTCATCTGGCTGACATCCGGGGTCTCGCCCAACGGGTTGTCACTCAAGTCCAGGTGATCGAGGCGCTCCATTTGCGCAAGCTCAAGGGCGTTTTGCGGCGTGAGCGTCAACTCGCAGTGTGAAAGCGACAAATAGGTCAGCTTGGCCATGCGAAACACCGCCGGCGGAATGTGTTCAAGCCGATATTGATAAATCGTCAGTCCTCTGAGGCTGGCAAACGTCTCGACAAACCTGTCGATTCCAAACGTCTGGCCCGGCAGGCTTCTGAGGTACAGATGCGTGACATGGCTGAAATCGGCATTGAGTACAGGCAAGTCGCCGCGGATGATCGTCGCCAGGTTCAAGTCATGCAGTGGCTGGAGGTTCTCATCCGGTTCGTCTTGCTCGGTTTCCCGGCGCCAGCACTGTTCAATGAGCGATTTGAATTCGTGACGTGCGGCGTGCTCGTTCAGCACTTGCTCAATCGTGAAGGGCTCGCCACTGATCGGGTGCAAGGCAGGATGGTCGGTCGCCCAGTTGGCGAGGTTGCTACTCAAGTCGCTGTATTCACGCTCAAGCCGTGCAAGTTCGATTCGACCCTCGACCAGGGTGCCGGGTAGCAGATAGAAAAATTCACTGGCCTGTTCCAGATCCATGTGTGTGTACAGCGCCTGTACGCGCAGCAGATCAGCCTGTTCGGCCATTACGCCGAAGTCCTGGCGGGTGTCGTTGAAATGGCGTTTGATGCGCTCCCGGTCTGCGCTGGCAATCGGATTGCCACTCAGATCGAAGCCTTCCGGAACGTTGTTGGGCAGCTCGAAAAGGGCGGGAGACAACGACCGGATCTGGTTGTCGTTGAGCAGCGCAGTGCGCAATAGCGGGCGCGTGAGCAGGCCGGGTGGCAGTTCGGAAATGCCGGTCTCCGACACATCGATGTAATTGAGTCGGGGCATTTTTTCGACATTGGGGGTGAGTCCGAGCGGGTTCCTGAACAGGTCCAGGGTTCTCAGCTGAGTCAACGCCGCCAGTGTGGTTTGGCTCTCGGCTGTCAGGGTGATGCTGCAGTCGCTGAGAATCAGCTCGCGCAGTTGTGGCGAACGGCTGATCGACTCCGGCAGGTTGCCCAGCTGGAAATTGCGCAGCGCCAGGCGACGCAAGCCGGTGAAGCAGTTTAGAAAACCGTGTATACCCTGAGTGCTGCCGATCCCCTCGATGGTCAGGTAGTCCACGTGACTGAAGTTCACCTCAAGTTGTGGCAGCTCTCCGATGATTGACTGTGACAGCCGCAGATCGATGGTCAGCTCGGTGTTCTCCGGCAAGGAAACCTGCTGCTTCCAGCAGTCCAGGATGTCGACCCGCATCTGCCGTCGGCGATGACGCTGGATCGCATATTGCTCGGTGGTGAGGCGGGCGCCGGACTGCGGATGAACGAGGGGAATACCCTCAGTCCACGGACTCAGCACCGCGTCGAGGCGGTTGCGTTCAGTGATCAAGCGGCTCAGCTCCGCTCGCGGGCCGTTCGGATGGCGTTGCAGGCGCTCGACGAATGCATTGAGTTCCTCGGGCAGCAAGTGCGGCAGCAGCCAGTGGGCATGGGCGTGCAGCGTCGGCGTATTGGTAGGCATGCGCCGATAGCCACTGGTACCGCCACGCAGGCGCATCACGGTGGGGTCGTAAGCGGGTTTGCGAATCGGATTTTGCGACAGCAGGTTCAGCAACGCTTGACGGTCGAGCGCGTGGTCACGAATCAGCTGCTTGAGCTGCAGGTCCTGCGTGATGTGGATGTTCAGCGCCGAACGTTCTACATCGGGCAGGGCATGCAGCAGGCTTGAATACAGTGAACCCGGCGCGCTGAGTGACTCACCGGTAGCGTCGAACGGCTGATAGTCGCCCTGTTCGGTCAGTACCAGCACCTTGCGAATGAGCGCGTCCTGCGCGCCGAGGCTGTCGATCAGTTGCCCGCTATGGCTGTAGTGCCTGAGCTCCATTCGTATCGACGGCGACCAGCCCGGCAAGCGTGGCAGCGAGTGGAGGGCCAGCCGATCCGTATCCAGATTATTGACTGTCGCTTGCAGCTCCAGCCCTTCAAAGGCTCGGATTACGCGCACTTGCAGAACCGTTTCCTGGGTCAGAACCACCAGTCTTGCGGAGAGTGTTCCACGCTGTAATTGCAGGTATTCAGCATCACTTGCCGTTTCCAGTATCGATTGCGCCAACGCCTTCGGCAGGCCGGGTTCGGCATCCATCAGTACCTGTACCAACGGGCTGGCGCCGCGCTGTAACTGACGATATCGATCCTCGAACAGGCTTTGGCGTTTGCGCTGTGCCAGCTCGGCGACGCTGCGCCGCAGGCTAGTTGCGCGGGCCTCGGCCGAGGGTGCGGGCGTATGCAGGGCTTCGCTCAATAGCCGCCTTCGTTGCGATTCTGTCAGGCGTTGCAGACAGGTCTTGAGCAGGTCGCCATCGTCCAGTCGTGAGCCCTCGATTTGTATGAAGGGCACGTCGGCGACGGGGCTGCGCCACAGGGTTCTGCCCTGACGATCGATCAGTTGCAGGCCTCGGTCGGCAGGCCAGTCGCCGTTGTCGAAAAGCAGTTGCAGTTGGGTGGACGGGTCAGCCTTGAGGTAATCCTCGGCATGCGGGCTGCCGATCTGTTCAATGAACAATTGAATGTCCTGATCGATCTGCCAGCGCTGCAGCGTGTCACTGAGTAAGGGTGGCAATTGATCGCGCTCGACGTGCATCTGGCGCAGGGTGTTTTCCTCGCAGCCACTGATATTCAGCAGGCGCTCCCGCAGAGCGGCGGGAAGGCGCTGCATCTGCGTACTGCTGCGGCTCAGCACGGTGGCGCGATCCCAAGCCAGTGGCTGGTCAATTTCGGTTTGCCAGGCGCCTGCGGTGTTGTGCCTGAGTGCGGGTTTGTAAGCCTCGGGGCGCGTCGGATGGTCGATGCGATGGGCGCCCGTTTCGGGGTCAAGGCTGACGGCATACAACTTGTCTTCCAGAGCCAGCAGGCTCTTGCCCTGGTGGGTTTGCAGGCCCAGTGCATCGGTTCGGATGTCTTTGGGCAGCGTGCCGGGCCACTCGTAAGGGCGCAGGTCGGGTTTCCAGTAGCGGGTCTTGCCATTGGCCGTTTTCACCGGAATGAAGCGGTCGATGAACTGGACGACATCGGCAGGCAACAGCGCGCGAAACTCGCTGACGGCGATAGCGCCGCCGGCGGCGAAAGTGCCGACCTGCACCATGGACTCCACGACGCCGATCAAATGCGCGAACGCTTCGCGGGGTTGTCCTTCGGCCCAGTCGACGATGCTTTCGAACGTCTCGTCGAGCAGTTGGTAGGCCGTGTAGGCAAGCATCAGCTCGCCGAGAAATGGCACGAATGGCAAGGCGACGAACGCGACGAGGTTGAGCAACGACTGTGCGATGTCCGTGAAGGAATCCCAGAGTGCCCAGCGCGCCTTGCGATCGACCATGGCCGTCGAGACGGCGATGACGCGGGCATCGTTGAGCATTTTGTCGAGCTTGCGCTGGTAGAGGTAAGCCCACAGCTCACCCCGGATCGGGGTCGCGACGATCTGCATAAAAGGCCGCACGGCCGGATGCTCGCGCCAGGTGGGGCGTGGATCGCCGGCCGGTACGGGTTGCCAGGTGACGGGGCTGAGCAAGGCCCGCAACTGACCGAAGAAAGCGCCGCGCTCGGCGTGGTCGATAAAACGGCTGAAGAAGACCTGATAGTCCGGATCGCGCAGGCGTTGCGCCAGCTCCTCAGCGAAGGCAGCGGAACTGGCGTATTCCTTGACTGGGTGTTGCGGGTCATCGGGAATGTAAACCACGACTCTCGCTGTTGCGTTTGCAGCTTCAAGATTCGGCGCGAACAGTACGATGCCGGTGAGGCTGACTTTCATCATCGTCAGCGCATGGCAATGCCACGCCTGACGATTGAGGCGTAAATGCTGCAAGCCATCGAGCAGCCCGAGGATCAGGCGATGGACATCGGCCCCCAGCAGCTTTTGCATGTAGGCCATTTGCAGGGCGGCGACCAGGGCGGCTTTGTCACTCGTGCAAACCTGTGGTTGCAGCACGGCTGCGACCAGCGGATTGCTGACGCCCAAATTGTCTTGCAGATAAGTGTTATAGCGGCGGCCGATATCCAGCTCGCGACACAGGCGGGTGAAGGCAGGGATCGGCATCGCCTTGAGGATGTTCGGCAATACGCTGAACTGGCCGTCAGGTGAGGGCTGACTGACATAACCCGAGGCGGACTCAAAGGCGTCAGCGCTGGTCTCGCTGCTTTCAAAATTGTGCAGCGCGGCGTCCAGCAGCGAGACAGTCCAGGTGCGTGCGGCGCCGGATTTGATGCGCAGCCACGGAACATGGTCGGGCAGGTACAGGCGCAGGAAAGTCTGCCGGACATCCAGATTCAAGCCAAAGCGCTTTGCCAGTTCGGCGCGCAGCAGCGGTTCGGCGAACGCTTTGGCGTCCTGCAACCGGGCAAGGCTTCGTTCGACGCGGTTGTGTGCGGTCCAGTGCGCGGCATTCAGTGCGCGCAGTTTTGCATGCTCGGTGCGTGATGCCTGTTTGAGGTTGGCGGGCAGTAGCGGACTGGCCCGTTTCAATGCCGCGCGTTTGTGTGCCGCAGCCTGAATCAGCCATGTCGGGATGGCCTGGAGCAGCGGTTGATAGTGTGCGTCCTGCCGGGGTAGCAGCAGCGGGTCGGGCAGTGTCGCGAGGGCGGGTGTGGTTTCTTGAATCATGGGGTGAGGCCGTTTGCCTGGAGAAAGGTCCCTAGCAAACACCGGCCATTGATTCGATGTGCGGTACATATATACCGCACACCACAAAACTCTCTTGATTAAGATCCCCGGTACGTCTGCGCAAATGGCGGCGTGCAGTTTAAACTGCGCCTTTGCGACGCTATATGTCGCATTGCCGTAAACCCGGGAAAATCCGGGGTTTGCGCTATAAGAAGTTGTCGCTTGGCGGCAAGGCCGGGCTGAAAACTGTCCTTACAATCCCCCCATCGCTCGCCAGTTTCAGGCGGGTGTTCCTCTTCAGGAGACTCCGATGTCCGTTGAGCACGCTGCGGTACAACGCGCCGATTTCGACCAGGTAATGGTTCCCAACTACGCGCCTGCCGCTTTCATTCCGGTGCGTGGCGCCGGTTCCCGCGTCTGGGACCAGAGCGGTCGCGAGCTGATCGACTTCGCCGGCGGGATTGCCGTAAACGTATTGGGCCACGCGCATCCGGCGCTGGTCGGTGCCTTGACCGAGCAGGCGAACAAGCTGTGGCACGTGTCTAACGTGTTCACCAATGAGCCGGCCCTGCGCCTGGCGCACAAGCTGATCGACGCCACGTTCGCCGAGCGCGTGTTCTTCTGCAACTCGGGCGCCGAAGCCAACGAGGCCGCGTTCAAGCTGGCCCGTCGCGTGGCGTTCGACCGTTTCGGCAGCGAGAAGTACGAGATCATCGCCGCGCTCAACAGCTTCCACGGTCGTACCCTGTTCACCGTCAACGTCGGTGGCCAGTCGAAGTACTCCGACGGTTTCGGTCCGAAAATCACCGGCATCACCCACGTTCCTTACAACGATCTGGCCGCGCTGAAAGCGGCGGTGTCCGACAAGACCTGTGCGGTCGTGCTCGAACCTATCCAGGGCGAGGGCGGTGTACTGCCGGCCGAACTGGCTTACCTGCAAGGTGCCCGCGAACTGTGCGACGCGCACAACGCGCTGCTGGTGTTCGACGAAGTGCAGACCGGCATGGGCCGTACCGGCCACCTGTTCGCCTATCAGCATTACGGCGTAACCCCGGACATCCTGACCAGCGCCAAGAGCCTGGGCGGTGGTTTCCCGATCGCCGCGATGCTGACCACTGAAGCGCTGGCCAAACATCTGGTCGTCGGCACCCACGGCACCACCTACGGCGGCAACCCGCTGGCGTGCGCCGTTGCCGAGGCAGTGATCGACGTGATCAACACCCCTGAGGTGCTGAGCGGCGTCAACGCCAAGCACGACAAATTCAAGACCCGCCTGCAGCAGATCGGCGAGAAGTACGGCCTGTTCACTCAGGTGCGTGGCCTCGGTCTGTTGATCGGTTGTGTGCTGAGCGACGCCTGGAAAGGCAAGGCCAAGGACATCTTCAACGCCGCTGAAAAAGAAGGCCTGATGATTCTGCAGGCCGGCCCGGACGTGATCCGTTTCGCCCCGAGCCTGGTGGTGGAAGACGCCGATATCGATGCCGGTCTGGACCGCTTCGAACGCGCCGCAGCAGCACTGACGCAAGCCTGATAGACCCTTCGGCGCCTGAGGATTCGGGCGTCGAACCCAATTTTGATACCGGGCAATATCAAATGTGGGAGCGGGCTTGCTCGCGAATGCGGTGTATCAGTCAGCGTAGATGGCGACTGACACACCGCATTCGCG
>NZ_JASCPO010000251.1:0-7861 GCF_029960145.1 Pseudomonas sp. PS01299
GGCAAGAGCGCGAAAGTCGCGCTCATCGCCTGTATGCGAATACTGCTGATCAGACTGAATGCCATGCTGCGAGACGGCACAGAGTGGCGGTGACGAACGGTGGCAGTAAGACAGTTGCTCCCACATTGGTATCTGGTGTCTGGAAACTATTTGGTCTTCTTCGGAATCCGCACCACGCGGGTATCGGAGTAGATGTCGTGCCAGGTGCGCTTCTGCTTGTCGTACAGCGACCAGAAGAATCCAAGCCCTGCGCACAGCCACGAAGCGATCGACACCATAAACCGCAGCAGCGCCTGCCACAGGCTGATCGCGCTGCCATCGGCGTTCTGTACGCGTATGCCCCATACCTGCATGCCCAGTGTCTGCCCGCCGTGGGTCCAGAACTTGGCGAAGAACGCAAACAGCACCAACAGCAACACTGTGGAATACAGCGGATCGCCATCCATTTTTCCGGCGTCGGTCAGCACGCGCAGGCGTTCTTCACCGATGATCGCTGCCTGGATCAACTTGTAGACGAACCCGGTGACGATCAGCAGGGCAGTGCACAACAGGAAGTCATAGAACATCGCGGCCAGGCGCCGGCCGAGGCCAACAGCAGGAAAGTCGCCCTGGGGAGTGAGCAGGTTCTTCGACATGGCAGCCTCTGGACGCAAAATGAAGCGCCATTTTACGGATTCGCGCGCACAAAAAAGCCCCTGATATCAATATCAGGGGCTTTTTCGTTACAGAAGATTAACCTTCTGCTTGTACTTCATCAGCCTGCATGCCTTTCTGGCCTTGCACAGCAACGAAGGTCACTTTCTGGCCTTCTTTCAGGCTCTTGAAGCCGTTGCCCTGAATAGCGCGGAAATGCACGAACAGATCCGGACCGCTTTCTGGAGTGATAAAACCAAAACCTTTCTCGTCGTTAAACCACTTGACGGTACCGCTCTGACGTTGGGACATTTCTTATTTCCTTTGACGCATAAATTGATGACAGCCTCTTTCTCATGAAAGAGTACTGGGGCTGGTTGCAGGAGAGTAAGAAGACGTCGAGCGGGATGTAGCTAACTTGTAGGCTACTGCCCAGGTCACGATTCCAAGCTGACCCATGCAAACACAGTGGACAAACTCTACGCCAACTACGGGAGAAAAAACAAGCCCCGCGAAGGCCCCGGTTTTACTGTCCCTGCTGGCAGTTAGTCAGTCTGCTAGTGCGGCTTAGACGATTAGCTTGTTCAAAAGTTTTCGAACGTTATAAGTAAAGTTCATAATCGAATCAAATGTTAGAAAATGCACTTTTTTGTGGCGATTGCGTTACACATTAGTGCACGCATAACGCAATCGCGTTACTTATAGAAACAGTCAATCAACCACGATAGTAGCGTTGTGGAACAAATGGCATTTTGCTTACAAGCATTTGCACCTTTTTCCCACGAACGATGGCCCAGACTGGCGTATCCAGGGTGACATAAGCGCTGTCGAGGTAACCCATCGCCAACGGCCCGCCCAGGGTCGGGCCGAAGCCGCCGCTGCACACGCTGCCGATGATTTCGCCCGCGTCGTTGACGATTTCTGCGCCTTCACGCACCGGCGTACGTTCCTGTGGCAGCAGACCGACGCGTTTGCGCGCGACGCCATTCTGCTGCTGAGCAAAAACTGTCTCTGCCCCCGGGAAACCACCGGCCCGCGCGCCGTCGGCACGGCGTGGCTTGGAGATTGCCCACAACAGGCTGGCTTCGATCGGCGTGGTCTCGGTGTTCATGTCGTGCCCGTACAGGCACAGGCCGGCTTCCAGGCGCAGCGAGTCGCGGGCGCCGAGGCCGATGGCCTGAACTTCCGGTTCGGCCAGCAGGGCGCGGGCGAGTTTTTCTGCATCGGCGGCGGGCACCGAGATTTCGAAACCGTCTTCACCGGTGTAGCCCGAACGGCTGACGAAGCAATCCACGCCCAGCAGTTGCACGCGATTGAACTGCATGAACGTCATCTTCGCCACCTCTGGCGCAAGACGCGCCAGCACGGTGACCGCAGCCGGGCCTTGCAACGCCAGCAGCGCGCGCGCTTCGAACAGCTCCGTAATGGTGCACTGATCGCCAATGTGTTTTTGCAGATGCGCCAGATCCTGATCCTTGCACGCGGCGTTGACCACCAGGAACAGCTCGTCGTTGCCCAGATTGGCGACCATCAGGTCGTCGAGGATGCCGCCGTTGTCGTTGGTGAACATTGCGTAGCGCTGCATGCCCACCGGCAGGTCGATGATATCCACCGGCACCAGGGTTTCCAGGGCCTTGGCGGCATTGGCGCCGGTCAGGCGGATCTGGCCCATGTGCGAGACATCGAACAGCCCGGCCTGCTCACGGGTGTGCTGGTGTTCTTTCATCACGCCCAGCGGGTATTGCACCGGCATGTCGTAGCCGGCGAACGGCACCATGCGGGCGCCGAGTTCGATATGCAGAGCGTGCAGCGGGGTTTTCGACAGTTGTTCGGTGGACATGCGTGGCTCCTTGAAAGTTTGAGTTTGGGGGCATGGGGCTAGATTTAGATCAAGATCAAAAGCCCCTCACCTCAGCCCTCTCCCGGAGGGAGAGGGGGCTAAGTGCGGTCCTCACCCAAAGGGCGAGGACATAAATCAGCATTCGATAATGTTGACCGCGAGACCGCCACGGGCGGTCTCTTTGTATTTGCTTTTCATGTCGGCGCCGGTCTGGCGCATGGTGCGGATGACTTTGTCGAGGGAGACAAAGTGTTGCCCGTCACCGCGCATGGCCATGCGCACCGCGTTGATGGCCTTCACCGAGCCCATGGCGTTGCGCTCGATACACGGCACCTGCACCAGCCCGCCAATCGGGTCGCAGGTCAGGCCGAGGTTGTGTTCCATGCCGATTTCTGCCGCGTTCTCGACTTGCTGCACGCTGCCGCCAAGCACTTCACACAGCGCGCCGGCGGCCATCGAGCAAGCCACGCCGACCTCGCCCTGACAGCCGACTTCGGCGCCGGAGATCGAGGCGTTTTCCTTGTACAGAATGCCGATGGCGGCGGCGGTCAGCAGAAAGCGCACCACGCCGTCATCGTTCGCACCCGGGATAAAGCGCATGTAGTAATGCAGCACCGCCGGGATGATGCCCGCCGCGCCGTTGGTCGGCGCGGTGACCACGCGGCCGCCGTTGGCGTTTTCTTCGTTGACAGCGAGGGCGTACAGGTTGACCCAGTCCAGCACCGACAGCGGATCACGCAGCGCTGATTCCGGGTTCTTGCACAGTTGCCGATGCAATGCCGCCGCCCGGCGTTTGACCTTCAGCCCGCCCGGCAGAATGCCTTCGTTGCGACAGCCAGCGGCGACGCAGTCCTGCATCACTTGCCAGATTTTCAGTAGACCGGCGCGCGTCTCCGCCTCCGGGCGCCAGGCGCTTTCATTAGTCAGCATCACCTGGCTGATCGACAGGCCGTAGGTGGCGCAATGGCCGAGCAAATCCTTGGCACTTTTGAACGGGAAGGTCAGTGGGGTGGCGTCTTCAACGATGCGGTCGGCCCCGGCCGCGTCTTCATCGACCACAAAACCACCGCCCACCGAGTAGTACTCGCGGCTGCGGATCTGAATACCTGCCGCATCGAAGGCACGAAAGATCATGCCGTTGGGGTGATAGGCCAGCGGCTTGCGAATCATCGCCAGGTGTTCTTTCTCGTTGAACGCAATGCTGTGTTCTCCGAGCAGATTCAGCCGGCCATTGCCGCGAATATCCTGCAGGCGTGCGGCGACGGTTTCGGTATCGACGGTGTCCGGGTGTTCACCTTCAAGGCCAAGCAGCACGGCTTTGTCGCTGCCGTGTCCCTTGCCGGTAGCACCGAGCGAGCCGTACAGCTCGACTTTGACGGTGCTGGTGGCCGACAACAGGTCATCGCGGCGCAGGCCTTCGGCGAAGCGCGCAGCGGCACGCATCGGGCCGACGGTGTGGGAGCTGGAAGGGCCGATGCCAATCTTGAACAGGTCGAACACGCTTAACGACATGAGTTGTTCTCCGGTTTCTTGTTATAGGAATTGGCGCAAGCTCGAGGCTGGACACAAATCCCCTGTGGGAGCGGGCTTGCTCGCGAGTGCGGTGTGTCAGGCAACATTGATGGCGATTGATACACCGCATTCGCGAGCAAGCCCGCTCCCACATTGGGATCTATGGTGTTGCTGAAAATCGGGGCAGGTGACCTGCCCCTCATCCGTTTAAGCGTAGCTTTCGATCGACGGGCAGGCGCAGACCAGGTTGCGGTCGCCGAACACGTTGTCGACGCGACCGACCGGCGGCCAGTATTTGCCTTCGACCAACGACGCCACCGGATACACCGCCTGCTCGCGGCTGTACGGGTGGGTCCACTCGCCGACCAGCTCCGCTGCGGTGTGCGGAGCGTTTTTCAGCGGGTTGTCGTCCTTGTCCAGCGTGCCGTTTTCCACCGCGCGGATTTCTTCGCGGATGCGGATCATGGCGTCGCAGAAGCGGTCCAGTTCTTCCTTGGATTCACTTTCGGTCGGCTCGATCATCAGCGTACCGGCGACCGGGAACGACATGGTCGGGGCGTGGAAGCCGAAGTCGATCAGACGCTTGGCAACGTCATCGACGCTGATGCCGCTGCTGTCTTTCAGTGGACGCAGGTCGAGGATGCATTCGTGCGCCACCAGACCGTTGCTTCCGGTGTACAGCACTGGATAGTGCTCTTCGAGGCGACGGGAAATGTAGTTGGCATTGAGGATCGCCAGCTGCGAAGCACGCTTCAGACCGGCGCCGCCCATCATGCGAATGTACATCCAGGTGATCGGTAGAATGCTTGCGCTGCCGAACGGTGCTGCGCAGACCGCACCTTCTTTGCGTTGCATCTGGCCGTGACCCGGCAGGAACGGGGTCAGGTGCGACTTGACGCCGATCGGGCCGACACCCGGGCCGCCACCGCCGTGCGGAATGCAGAAGGTTTTGTGCAGGTTCAGGTGCGAGACATCGCCGCCGAACTTGCCCGGTGCGCAGAGGCCGACCATCGCGTTCATGTTGGCGCCGTCGATGTACACCTGGCCGCCGTTGTCATGAATGATCCCGCAGATTTCGCGGATGCCTTCTTCGAACACGCCGTGGGTCGACGGGTAGGTGATCATCAGCGCCGCGAGGTGTTCGCGGTGCTCGATGGCTTTGGCGCGCAGGTCTTCGATATCGACGTTGCCGCGCGCATCGCACGCGGTCACCACCACGCGCATGCCGGCCATGTTGGCGGTGGCCGGGTTGGTGCCGTGGGCCGACGACGGGATCAGGCAGATGTCGCGGCGCTCGTCGCCACGGCTCTGGTGGTACGCGCGAATCGCCAGCAGGCCTGCGTACTCACCTTGCGAACCGGCGTTCGGTTGCAGCGAGATCGCGTCGTAACCGGTGGCGGCGCAGAGCATCGCTTCCAGTTCATCGGTCAGTTGCTGATAACCGGCGCTCTGCGCAGCCGGAGCGAACGGGTGCAGGGCGCCGAATTCGGCCCAGGTCACCGGGATCATTTCGCTGGCGGCGTTGAGTTTCATGGTGCACGAGCCCAACGGGATCATCGTGCGATCCAGTGCCAGGTCCTTGTCCGCCAGTTTGCGCAGGTAGCGCATCAGCTCGGTTTCCGAGTGATAACGGTTGAACACCGGGTGGCTGAGGATCGGCGACTGACGTACCAGCGCCGCCGGGATGGTGCTTTGCACCGACGCGGCCAGCGCAGCGAAGTCCGGCAGGGCCTTGCCGTCGGCGAACAGGCCCCACAGGGTTTCGATGTCAGCCTGAGTGGTGGTTTCGTCCACCGACAGGCCCAGACGCTCGGCATCGATGACCCGCAGGTTGATCTGCGCGGCGTGTGCCTTGTCGTGCAGCGTGGCGGTGTGTGCGCCGGTGGCTACGGTCAGGGTGTCGAAGAAGCTTGTCTGCTCGACGGTCTGGCCCAGTGCGCTCAGGCCCTTGGCCAGAATCGCGGTCAGGTGATGCACGCGGTTGGCGATCTGCGTCAGGCCTTTCGGGCCGTGATACACGGCGTACATGCTGGCGATGTTGGCCAACAGCACTTGTGCGGTGCAGATGTTCGAGGTGGCCTTCTCGCGGCGGATATGTTGCTCGCGGGTCTGCATCGCCAGACGCAGCGCCGGCTTGCCGAAACGGTCAACCGAAACGCCAACCAAACGGCCCGGCATGTCGCGCTTGAACGCATCTTTGGTGGAGAAATAAGCCGCGTGCGGGCCACCGAAACCCAGCGGCACGCCGAAGCGTTGCGCGGAACCGATGGCGACGTCGGCGCCGAACTCGCCCGGAGCGGTCAGCAAAGTCAGAGCCAGCAGGTCGGCAGCCACGGCCACCAGCGCGTTGGCGGCGTGGAAGCGCTCGGTCAGTTCGCGGTAGTCGAACACATCACCGTTGCTCGCCGGGTATTGCAGCAGCGCGCCGAAAAACGGCGTGACGTCGCTCAGTTCACGCTCATCGCCAACCACCACGTCGATGCCCAGCGGCTCGGCACGGGTGCGCAGTACGTCGAGGGTTTGCGGGTGGCTGTGGATCGAGGCGAAGAATTGATGGCTGCCCTTGTTCTTGCTCAGGCGTTTGCAGAAGGTCATGGCTTCGGCAGCGGCGGTGGCTTCGTCGAGCAGCGAGGCGTTGGCGATCGGCAGGCCGGTGAGGTCGCTGATCAGGGTCTGGAAGTTCAGCAGCGCTTCGAGACGGCCCTGGGAAATTTCCGGCTGGTACGGGGTGTAAGCGGTGTACCAGGCCGGGTTTTCCAACAGGTTGCGCAGGATCGGCGACGGCGTGTGGCAGTTGTAGTAGCCCTGGCCGATGTAGGTCTTGAACAGTTGGTTTTTGCCGGCGATGGATTTGATCATCGCCAATGCATCGGCTTCGCTCAGGCCGTCGTCCAGGCCGAGCACGCTGGTGCCCTTGATGCTTTCCGGGATGACGCTGGCGCTCAGCGCTTCGAGCGAGTCGAAGCCGAGGCTGTTGAGCATGGCTTGCTCGTCACCGGCGCGTGGGCCGATGTGACGGGCGATGAATTCGTTGGCAGTGCCGAGGTTTACTTGGGTCATGTCGTTACTCCTCAGGCTTCGGCTTGGGCTTTGATCAGGCGGTCGTAGGCGTCTTGATCGAGCAGTTTGCCGACAGCGGCGGCGTCGCTTGGCTGGAAGCGGAAGAACCAGCCTTCGCCCAGCGGATCTTCGTTGACCAGTTCCGGGCTGCCGTCCAGTGCCGGGTTCACTTCCACAACTTCACCGTCGAGCGGCATGTACACGCCGCTGGCGGCTTTCACCGATTCCACGGTGGCGGCTTCAGCGCCTTTTTCGTAAGCCTGCAGCTCAGGCAGTTGCACGAACACCACGTCGCCCAAAGCGTTCTGCGCGAAAGCGGTGATGCCGACAGTAACGCTGCCGTCAGCTTCGGTGCGCAGCCATTCGTGATCTTCAGTAAAACGCAACTCGCTCATGGAAACTCCTAAGGGGGCCAGACTCGTCTGGTGGACGCGGTGGAAGGCTTGGGCATGAAAGCCCTGATTTTATGAGCGGTTACTTAGCAAGAACGCGGCCAGATTGTATTTATCTATATAAATCAAATAGTTATATGTTTCTGGTTGTGATGGGTGTGGGGCTTCTGTAGCGAAATCGCTACAGCTTGGGGCGGGGAGAAAAGCTGAAGCGGATCAAAGCCTTGCACAGCGGCGGTCGGAGGATGGTGTATCGATATCGTTCCGCTGTAGCGCTTTCAGTACAGATGGAGGTCGGTTTTGAACGGATTTCGAATCCGTCACATGAACCCCCTGTGGGAGCGGGCTTGCTCGCGAAAGCGTCAGGTCAGTCGACATCCCTGTTGAATGGCCCACCGCATTCGCGCGCAAGCCCGCTCCCACA
>NZ_JASCPO010000252.1:0-7792 GCF_029960145.1 Pseudomonas sp. PS01299
TGCGGGCTTGCTCGCGAAGAGGCCGTGCCAGGCGACAGCAATGTTGGCTGACATACCGCATTCGCGAGCAAGCCCGCTCCCACATTTGAATCAGGGTCGCCCACACAACGGACGCCAGACCATGACCTCAATCCCCACCGACATCAAACTGCACAAAGCCTCGAAAACCCTGACGCTCACCTACGCGTCCGGCGAGGAGTACACCCTGCCCGCCGAATTCCTGCGCGTGCATTCCCCTTCCGCCGAGGTCCAGGGCCACGGCAAACCGATCCTGCAATTCGGCAAGCTCAATGTCGGACTCAGCGGCCTGGAACCGGCCGGTCAGTACGCACTGAAACTGACCTTCGACGACGGTCACGACAGCGGCTTGTTCACCTGGGATTACCTCTACGAGCTGGGGCGACGTCATGACGCACTCTGGGCCGATTATCTGGCCGAGCTCAAAGCGGCCGGGAAAACCCGCGATCCGGACCAGTCAATCGTCAAGCTGATGCTCTAGTCCGAGACTCTTGCTCTTTAGAGGGCATTTTCTAAATTCATCTGTTTGAATGCTCTGCTGTGTGGCCGAGGATCGGCCTGCTTGCGAAAAAAATTAAACTCGGGTAACCAATGGAGCTGGCAAGTTCCCTGCAGTGCTCTACGACTGTAAAGCAGCTATGCAGAATTAACGGTCACCCGAGCAGTAGTACCTGGCATTCGCTGTGGAACTGCACAGCAGAAAACGGGTACTCGTCTCAGGACAATGGAGCGTCGTAGATGAGTAACAAGAATAACGATGACCTGAAGTACCAAGCCTCGGAAAACACCCTGGGGCTTAATCCCGTCGTTGGGCTGCGCGGAAAGGATCTGCTGGCCTCTGCTCGAATGGTGCTGACCCAGGCCATCAAACAACCGATCCATAGCGTCAAGCACGTGACCCATTTCGGTCTCGAACTGAAGAAC
Source organism: Pseudomonas sp. PS01299 (assembly GCF_029960145.1). Lineage (NCBI taxonomy): Bacteria > Pseudomonadati > Pseudomonadota > Gammaproteobacteria > Pseudomonadales > Pseudomonadaceae > Pseudomonas > Pseudomonas sp. PS01299. The sequence goes on from NZ_JASCPO010000252.1 coordinate 943, forward strand.
GTGCTGTTCGGCAAATCCGAACTGCAACCGGCCAGCGATGACCGTCGCTTCGCTGATCCGGCGTGGAGTCAGAACCCGCTCTACAAACGTTATCTGCAAACTTACCTGGCGTGGCGCAAGGAGCTCCATTCCTGGATCGACGACAGCAGCCTGTCACCCAAAGACATCGCGCGCGGCCACTTCGTGATCAACCTGATGACCGAAGCCATGGCCCCGACCAACACCGCCGCCAACCCGGCGGCGGTCAAACGCTTCTTCGAGACCGGCGGCAAAAGCCTGCTCGATGGCCTCTCGCATCTGGCCAAGGATCTGGTGCACAACGGCGGCATGCCGAGCCAGGTCAACATGGGCGCGTTCGAGGTCGGCAAGAGCCTTGGCGTGACCGAAGGCGCGGTGGTGTTTCGCAACGACGTGCTGGAGCTGATCCAGTACAAGCCGATCACCGAACAGGTCCACGAGCGGCCACTGCTCGTGGTGCCGCCACAGATCAACAAGTTCTACGTTTTTGATTTGAGCCCGGACAAGAGTCTGGCGCGCTTCTGCCTGCGCAATAACGTGCAGACCTTCATCGTCAGCTGGCGTAACCCGACCAAGGCCCAGCGCGAGTGGGGCCTGTCGACCTACATCGATGCGCTCAAGGAAGCAGTCGACGTGGTCACCGCAATCACCGGCAGCAAAGACATCAACATGCTCGGCGCCTGCTCCGGCGGCATCACCTGCACTGCCCTGCTCGGCCACTACGCCGCCCTCGGCGAAAAGAAGGTCAACGCCCTGACCCTGCTGGTCAGCGTCCTCGACACCACCCTGGACAGCGACGTCGCCCTGTTCGTCGACGAGCAGACCCTCGAGACCGCCAAGCGTCACTCATATCAGGCCGGCGTGCTCGAAGGCAAAGACATGGCCAAGGTCTTCGCGTGGATGCGCCCGAACGATCTGATCTGGAACTACTGGGTCAACAACTACCTGCTGGGCAACGAGCCACCGGTGTTCGACATCCTGTTCTGGAACAACGATACGACTCGACTGCCGGCCGCGTTCCACGGCGACCTGATCGAGATGTTCAAAAACAACCCACTGATCCGCCCCAATGCACTGGAAGTGTGCGGCACGCCGATCGACCTCAAGCAGGTCACCGCCGACATCTTTTCGCTGGCCGGCACCAACGACCACATCACCCCGTGGAAGTCCTGCTACAAGTCGGCGCAGCTGTTTGGCGGCAAGGTCGAGTTCGTGCTGTCGAGCAGCGGGCACATCCAGAGCATCCTGAACCCGCCGGGCAACCCGAAATCGCGCTACATGACCAGCGAAGGCATGGCCGCCAATGCCGACGAATGGCAAGAGAACTCGACCAAGCACACCGATTCCTGGTGGCTGTACTGGCAGGCGTGGCAGGCCGAGCGCTCGGGTAATCTGAAAAAGGCACCAACCAAACTCGGCAACAAGGCGTACGCGCCAGGTGAAGCATCGCCGGGCACTTACGTTCATGAGCGGTAACTGACACACCTCATCCCCCTGTGGGAGCGGGCTTGTGGTGAGGGGATTCATCCCCGATGGGTCGCGCAGCGGCCCCAAAACCTGCATTCGCGGCAACTATGATTCCCCGCGTTTGAGGGTGTGCGACTGCTTCGCAGTCGATCGGGGATAAATCCCCTCGCCACAATGCCCGCTCCCACAAGGGATTGGAGGTGATATTGAGATTGACCCACAGGGCCTGAAGCATGCCGCAACCGTTCATTTTCCGTACCGTCGATCTGGATGGGCAGACCCTCCGCACCGCGGTACGCCCCGGCAAGCCTCATTTGACGCCCTTGCTGATTTTCAACGGCATCGGTGCCAACCTGGAGCTGGTGTTTCCGTTCGTCGCGGCGCTGGACCCGGATCTGGAAGTGATCGCCTTCGACGTACCCGGTGTCGGCGGCTCGTCGACGCCCAACCGGCCTTATCGCTTTCCCGGGCTGGCGAAGCTGACGGCGCGGATGCTCGACTACCTCGACTACGGCCAGGTCAACGTGATCGGCGTGTCGTGGGGCGGCGCGCTGGCGCAGCAATTCGCCCACGACTACCCCGAACGCTGCAAGAAACTGGTGCTGGCAGCGACTGCGGCCGGCGCCTTCATGGTGCCGGGCAAGCCGAAAGTGCTGTGGATGATGGCCAGCCCCCGGCGCTACATCCAGCCGTCCCACGTGATCCGCATTGCGCCGTTGATTTACGGCGGCTCGTTCCGCCGCGACCCGACCCTGGCCGCCAGCCATGCGGCGAAAGTGCGTTCGGCAGGCAAGCTCGGTTACTACTGGCAACTGTTCGCCGGCCTCGGCTGGACCAGCATTCACTGGCTGCACAAGATTCATCAGCCGACCCTGGTGCTGGCCGGCGACGACGATCCGCTGATCCCGCTGATCAACATGCGCATGCTCGCCTGGCGCATCCCCAACGCCCAGCTGCACATCATCGACGACGGTCATTTGTTCCTGATCACCCGCGCCGAAGCCGTAGCGCCGATCATCATGAAATTCCTTGAGGAGGAACGACAGCGCGCCGTGATGCACCCGCACCCGACCCCGCTGGGCGGATAAATCACGGCGGCAGGCTTTATGCAGGGTTTTGAACAACGTGCGCGGCAGGACGCCGCGCAGGCAGCAACCCGTAACAGCGACTATGGTGTTCTGGTTCGGTGAGTTTGTTTTTGACCTGAAGACGAAGGAGTGTTGAGTCATGCGCGACAAACCTGCGACGGGCGTAGTGCCCAGTCCCGCCGTGTTCATCAATGCACAAAGTGCAATGACCGGCCTGCGTGGGCGGGACTTGCTCTCGACCTTGCGCAGCGTCGCCGCCCACGGTCTGCGCAACCCGCTCCACAGTGCGAAACACGCCTTGAAACTCGGCGGCCAGCTCGGTCGCGTGCTGCTCGGTGAAACCCTGCACCCGACCAACCCGCAGGACGCGCGGTTCGCCGATCCGGCGTGGAGCCTCAATCCGTTCTACCGGCGCAGCCTGCAGGCGTATCTGGCCTGGCAGAAACAGGTCAAGAGCTGGATCGATGAAAGCAGCATGAGCGAGGACGATCGCGCTCGCGCGCACTTCGCGTTCACCTTGCTCAACGATGCCGTCGCGCCCTCCAATACCTTGCTCAATCCGCTGGCGGTCAAGGAGCTGTTCAATTCCGGCGGCCAGAGTCTGGTGCGCGGCCTGAGCCATCTGTTTGATGATCTGCTGCACAACGATGGCCTGCCACGCCAGGTTACCAAGCAGGCGTTCGAGGTCGGCAAGACCGTCGCCACCACCACCGGCGCCGTGGTGTTTCGCAACGAGATGCTCGAGCTGATCCAGTACAAGCCGATGAGCGAAAAGCAGTACGCCAAGCCGCTGCTGGTGGTGCCGCCGCAAATCAACAAGTACTACATTTTCGACCTCAGCCCGCAGAACAGCTTCGTCCAGTACGCGCTGAAAAACGGCCTGCAGACCTTCATGATCAGTTGGCGCAACCCGGACGTACGCCACCGGGAATGGGGCCTCTCGACCTACGTCGAAGCGGTGGAAGAAGCGATGAACATCTGCCGGGCGATCACCGGCGCGCGCGAGGTGAATCTGATGGGTGCCTGCGCCGGTGGCCTGACCATCGCCGCGCTGCAGGGTCATCTGCAGGCGAAACGGCAACTGCGACGGATCTCCAGTGCGACCTATCTGGTCAGCCTGCTCGACAGTGAGATCGAGACCCCGACCACCCTGTTCGCCGACGAACAGACCATCGAAGCGGCCAAACGCCGCTCCTACCAGCGAGGCGTGCTCGACGGTCGCGACATGGCCAAGGTGTTTGCCTGGATGCGGCCCAACGATTTGATCTGGAGCTACTTCGTCAACAACTACCTGCTCGGCAAAGAGCCCCCGGCCTTCGACATTCTCTACTGGAACAACGACAACACCCGCCTGCCCGCCGCGTTCCACGGCGACCTGCTGGACTTCTTCAAGCACAACCCGCTGACCCACCCGGGTGGCCTGGAAGTCTGCGGTACGCCAATCGACCTGCAGAAAGTCACCGTCGACAGCTTCAGCGTGGCCGGCATGAACGACCACATCACGCCGTGGGACGCGGTGTACCGCTCGACCCTGCTGCTCGGCGGTGAGAGGCGTTTCGTACTGTCCAACAGTGGGCACGTGCAGAGCATCCTCAACCCGCCGAGCAACCCGAAAGCCAATTACGTCGAGAACGGCAAGCTGAGCAGCGATCCGCGCGCGTGGTATTACGACGCCAAACGCGTCGACGGCAGTTGGTGGCCGCAGTGGCTGGAGTGGATTCAGCAGCGCTCCGGCACCCAGCACGAAACCACGTTTACCCTCGGCAACCCGAACTATCCACCGATGGAGGCAGCACCCGGCACCTACGTGCATGTGCGCTGACGCTTAACCGAACTTTTCTAAGAAGACTGGATGAAAACCCGCGACCGGATTCTCGAATGTGCCCTGCAACTGTTCAACGAAAAGGGTGAGCCCAACGTCTCCACCATGGAAGTTGCCAACGAAATGGGGATCAGCCCCGGCAATCTCTACTACCACTTTCACGGCAAGGAGCCGTTGATTCTCGGCCTGTTCGAACGCTTCCAGAACGAACTGGCGCCGCTGCTCGATCCGCCATCGGATGCCGAGCTGGCGCCAGAGGATTACTGGCTGTTTCTGCACCTGATCGTCGAGCGCCTGGCGCAGTACCGGTTTCTGTTCCAGGACCTGTCGAACCTCGCCGGGCGCCTGCCGAAACTGGCCAAGGGCATTCGCAACCTGCTCAACGCGCTCAAGCGTACGCTGGCGTCCTTGCTGGCGCGGTTGAAGGCTTCGGGGCAACTGGTCAGTGATACCCAGGCGTTGGGGCAACTGGTGGAGCAGATCACCCTGACCCTGCTGTTCTCGCTGGACTATCAGCGGATTCTCGATCGAGAGGGTGAGGTCAAACTGGTGGTGTACCAGATCATGATGCTGGTGGCGCCGCATCTGCTGCCGCCGGTGAAAGTGGCGACGGAGCGGATGGCCCTGCAATACCTCGAAGATCACGAATGAAATCAAGAGCCCCTCACCCTAACCCTCTCCCAGAGGGAGAGGGGACTGACCTTATTGTCTTACGCGATACGGCGACCTGAAAAATCCAGTCGATTATGGATTCAATACGACACTTTCAGGTCGGTGTAAGGCTGAAGCATCCCCGAATCGGCCCCCTCTCCCTCGGGGAGAGGGCTGGGGTGAGGGTAAGCTTTTAAAAAGCACAAACAAAAACGCCCGACCTTCACAGGCCGGGCGTTTTGTTTTGCCCTGAAAAATCAGGACTGACTGGTTGGCGTCGACGGGGTCGATGCAGCAGTCGGGGTGGCTACCGGAGTCGGTGCAGCGGCGGAGTTCGACGCGCTGGCCGGGGTTGCCGGGGTGGCTGGCTTGGCTGCTGCGGGTGCAGCTGGCTTCGGAGCAGCGGCCTTCGGCGCGGCCGGTTTTTTCACTGCCGGTTTTTTCGCCGCAGCCGGTTTGGCCGCAGGTTTGGCAGCCGGTTTCGCGGCAGCGGTTTTCGCTGCTGGCTTGGCGGCTGGTTTGGCCGCGGACTTGGCCGCAGGTTTCGCAGCCGCTTTGGCAGCAACCGGTTTCGCGGCAGCCTTGGCGGCTGGTTTGGCAGCGGCCGTTTTAGCAGCAGGCTTGGCGGCAGCGGTTTTTGCCGCGGGCTTGGCCGCAGCTTTGGCAGCTGGTTTCGCAGCCGCTTTAGCCAATGGCTTGGCGGCGGTTTTGGCTGCCGGTTTGGCCGCTGCGGTTTTCGCCGCGACCGGTTGGGTTTTCAGACCAGTGAGTTTCTCGATCTGCTTGGTCAGGGTCTCGACCTTGCTGTGCAGCGCTTTGACTTCATTGCGGCTAGGCACACCCAGGCGCGAAATCGCGCTGTTCAGGCGCTTGTCGAAAGCCCCTTCCAGCTCGTCCCACTTGCCCAGTGCGCGATCTTTCACGCCGCTGATGCGCGACTTGGCCGAAGAAGCGGAATCCTTGGCGGCATCGACTTTCTTTCCGACTGCCGACTTGGTGAGCTTCTCGGCTTTCTCGCCGTCTTTGACCAGTGACTCGAAGAGCTTGCTGCCGTCAGTGTCGATCTTCGAGTACACGCCTAAACCAGCCAGCCAGATTTTGCGGGAGTAGTCTTCGACTTTCCCAATCCACGAGCTGCCTTCTTTATCGGTGTTCTTTTTACCAGCCATCCCGTTCTCCTTAAGATTTACGCGCGACGCGTTCGAGCAATGCCGTCAGCTCATCGAGCTTAGCAGAGAGTGTCTCAACGTCATGTTTAGACGGAATGCCGATACGATTCAAGGCGCTTGCTACACGGGAGTCGAACGCCTTCTCGACCTTGTCGAGCTGAACTTCGACGCGACCTTTGAACGAGCTGACTTCATCCTTGGCTTCGTCGATCTCGGCATTGGCGGCTTCGAGTTTTTCGGTGACGACTCTTTTGCCTTTCTTTTCAACAGTTTGACCAGCCTTGATCAGCTCTTGAAAGTAGTCGCTGCCCTCTTGGCCGACCTTGGTGTAGGCACCCAGGCCTGCCAGCCAGATCTTGCGGGCATAGGATTTGACGTCGCTCAGAGCAGAAGTCGAAGCGTCGATTTTTTTCTTCAGAATGACTTTGGCCATGGTGCACCTCACGCGCAGAAGGTTTGAGGAACTGCCCGCAGATGTGTCGGGCTCAGGCACAAAGTAGGGAGAAAAATTAGAAACGGCACCCTAACAACTGACATAAACAGCGGGAGCACCACCAAACAAATGTGGGAGCGGGCTTGCTCGCGAATGCGGTGTACCAGTCACGAGAAATGTCGACTGTTGCACCGCATTCGCG
>NZ_JASCPO010000253.1:0-7772 GCF_029960145.1 Pseudomonas sp. PS01299
CGAATGCGGTATACCAGTCGACATCTCCGTGTCTGACACACCGCGTTCGCGAGCAAGCCCGCTCCCACATTTCGTTATGCGTTACGCCAGGCTTTTGCTCACCACTTCATATACGTCGCTGGACAGCTGACCGGAAGCCAGAATCCGCTCCAGCTCAGCCTTCATCAACGCCTGACGGGCGCTGTCGTATTTACGCCAGCGAGTCAGTGGCGCCAATTGCCGCGAAGCGATCTGCGGGTTGAAGCCGTTCAGTTCGATCACCAGATCCGCGAGGAAGCGGTAGCCCGAACCGTCGGCGGCGTGGAAGTTGATCAGGTTCTGCCCGGCAAACGCACCGACCAGCGCACGCACCTTGTTCGGGTTCTTGATGTTGAACGCCGGGTGCTGCATCAACGCCTTGACCCGCGCCAGACCGCCCGGCAGTGTGCTGCCGGCCTGCACGCTGAACCACTGATCCATGACCAGCGGGTTGTCCTTGAAGTGCTCGGCGAAAGTCGCCAGCGCTTTGGCCTTCTGTTCTTCGAACGGCGAGTTGACCAGTACCGCCAGCGCGGTGAGGCGCTCGGTCATGTTGTCGCTGTTTTCGAACTGTTCTTGCGTAGCGGCCAGCACTTGCGGCTTGCCGCTGAGCATCAGGTACGACAGCGCAATGTTCTGCAGCGCACGACGGGCAAAGTGCTCGGCCTCGGCCACATACGGCGTCTGCTTCGACAAATCGCGGTTGGCCTGATAACGCAGCCACAGCGCTTCGAACAGATTGTCCGCCAGTTGCTTGCGGGCAAACTCGCGAGCGGTGTGGATCGCCTCGACATCCGCCACTTCGCTGATTTCGGTCAGATACGCTTCGCTCGGCAGCGAAAGCATTTCGGCGACCATGGCCTGATCCAGCGACTCATCGGACAGCACGGTTTTCAGCGCCGAGATCAGACGCGGATCGAGCACCAGGCTCTCGCCCTTCTGCTGCTGGGCGATCAGCTCCTGCAGGACCTGCACCGACAGTTGCTGACCGGCATCCCAGCGGTTGAAGCCGTCGCTGTCGTGCTGCATCAGGAACATCAACTGGTCACGGTTGTACGGGAAGCTCAGTTTCACCGGTGCCGAGAAACCACGCAGCAACGACGGCAGCGGCTGTTCAGCGATGTCGGCGAAGGTGAAGGTCTGCTCAGCCTCGGTCACCGAGATCACGCGGGTGGTGCCTTGCGCCGACGCTTCACCGGCCAGACGCAGGGCAATCTCGTTGCCTTTGCTGTCGAGCAGACCGAGTTCGACCGGGATCACGAACGGCAGTTTTTCCACTTTGTCCGGGGTTTCCGGGCAGCTCTGGCGGAAGGTCAGGCTGTAGGTTTTCGCCGCAGCGTCGTAGGACTCGCTGACCGCCAGACGCGGCGTCCCGGCCTGGCTGTACCAGCGTTTGAACTGGGTCAGGTCGACACCGTTGGCATCTTCCATGGCCTTGACGAAGTCGTCGCAGGTCACGGCCTGGCCATCATGGCGTTCGAAGTACAGGTCACTGCCCTTGCGGAAGCCTTCGGCGCCCAGCAGGGTGTGAATCATGCCGACCACTTCCGAGCCTTTCTCGTACACGGTCAGGGTGTAGAAGTTGGAAATCTCGATGAAGCTGTCCGGGCGCACCGCGTGGGCCATCGGGCCGGCATCTTCGGCGAACTGGTGGGTACGCAGGTACGCCACGTCCTGGATGCGCTTGACCGTGGCCGAGTTCATGTCCGAGGAGAAACCGGCGTCGCGGAACACGGTGAAGCCTTCCTTGAGCGGCAGCTGAAACCAGTCGCGGCAGGTCACGCGGTTGCCCGACCAGTTGTGGAAGTATTCGTGGGCGACGATCGCCTCGACCCGCTGGTGCGCGGCGTCGGTGGCGGTTTCGGCGCGGGCCAGCACGGCGCTGGAGTTGAAGATGTTGAGGCCCTTGTTCTCCATCGCGCCCATGTTGAAGTCGTTGACGGCAACGATCATGAAGATGTCCAGATCGTACTCGCGACCGTAGACCTCCTCGTCCCAGCGCATCGACTTCTTCAGGCTGTTCATCGCGTGCTGGCACTTGTCGATGTTTTCCGGCTCGACGTAAATGCGCAGTGCAACATTGCGATTGGTCATGGTGGTGAAGGTGTCTTCGACACACCACAAATCACCGGCCACCAGCGCGAACAGGTACGCCGGTTTCATGAACGGGTCTTCCCAGGTCGCCCAGTGTCGGCCGTCTTCGCCCGGGCCGGAGGCAATCGGGTTGCCGTTGGACAGCAGCACCGGATAGCTGTGCTGCTCGGCGACCACCGTGGTGGTGAACTTGCTCATCACGTCCGGGCGGTCGAGGTAATAGGTGATCTTGCGGAAGCCTTCGGCCTCGCACTGGGTACAGAACATCGTGCCGGACTTGTACAGGCCTTCCAGCGCGGTGTTGGTTTCCGGGTGGATCCTGACGCTGGTGTCGACCGTGAAGCTGGCGCTGGCCGGCTGCAGGGTCAGGGTATTTTCGCTCAGCTGATAATCGCCGGCGCTCAGTTCCTGGTCGGCCAGGGTTACCGACAGCAGCTCCAGCTGCTGGCCGTCGAGCACCAGCGGCGGCAGGCCCGGGCCACGCTCCGGGTTGCGGCGCATCACCAGTTGCGCGTGGACCAGGCTGTGGTCCTCGAACAGCTCGAAGGTCAGGTGCGTCTCGTCGATCAGGTACTCGGGGGCCTGATAGTCCTTCAGGTAAATCATCTTCGGTTGTTCGGTGCGCATGCTGGAATCCTTATTGATGCACGGCGAGCTGATAGGCCGTGTATTTACGAATGTTGATCACGCCGGTGTCAAAAATCAGGTACTGACCCTTGATTCCCAGCAGCGTGCCTTCGGCAATCGGGTTCTTGTCCAGGTTGAAGCTGACGATTTTGGCCGGGTATTGCTCGACCGGATAGCGGATTTCGAGAGGTTCTACATCGGCAATCGTCTGAATTGCCTGTAGGCCGAATCGCTGTTGCAGGCCTTGCAAGCCCTCGGCGCAGCTTTCAAACAGCTGGTCGCGCACCTGGGCCAGATCCACCGCCGCCGCATCGCCCTTGAGCAAGGCGCGCCAGTTGGTCTTGTCGGCCACCTGGCTGCGGAACAGGTCTTCGACGAAGCCCGACTGCTGGCGCGTCGATACGCGCATGATCGGCAGCGCCTGACTCGCGCCCTGATCCAGCCAACGGGTCGGCAACTGCGTGGCGCGGGTGATACCGACCTTGATCCCCGACGAGTTGGCCAGATACACCACATGATCAGTCATGCAGAACTTCTGCCCCCACTCAGGCTCCCGGCAGGTACCGGCCTCGAAGTGACAACGCTCCGGGCTCATGATGCACAGATCGCACTGCGCCAGTTTGGTCATGCACGGGTAGCAGTAACCCTGACTGAAACTGGTTTTGGTCTTGCGCCCGCAATGGGTGCAATGAATCGCCCCCAGGTACTCCAGACGCACCGTGGTGCCGATCATGGGGTTGACCGGGACCTCGACGTCATCCAGACGAAACGCGTATTGCACATTCGGCCCGTCCAGGCGCGCCGACATTTTGCTGATTGCACCGCGGCCAATCTCGATCAATGGATGGCATCCGACTTGAACAGGATGTTCGGTACTTCGATCGACTTCGACGCACATTCCTGCGGGCCCATGTAACCGGTGCGCTGGTCTTCAGGCAGGTTCTGGATTTCCCAGGCGATCATCGCCTGCAGCGACAGCTCGCGCTGTTCGGCGGTGAGTTTGCCGCCGTCGGACCACTTGCCGATTTCCACGGCCAGTTTCAGGCTCTCGTAGATGTCCGGGGTGATGTTCTTGATCATGTCGTTAAAAGAGGACATCAGGGTCTCCGTGCTCTTTATTCACTTAAAATTTCAGGCGGCCAGTTTACGGCGGTTATACAAACCGCCCAACAAACCGGTGAAGCATCCGATGAGTAACCCGCTGACGTGCGCGGCGTTGGCGATCTGGCCGAAACCGATCATCGAGACCAGTCCGGACATGCAAATCACCAGCCACACCAGCATCATCACCAGCACGCCTCGCGGCAGGCGATACGCCGGGTTCGGCGCCAGCAACTGGAAAATCCAGCAATGGCCGAGCAAACCGTAGAGCACGCCGGACAAGCCGCCAAACAGGCTCGGGCCGCTCCAGGCAAACTGCGCGTAGTTCGACACCAGGCTGAACAGCAGGGTCAGTCCGAGCAGGTTGATGCTGCCCTGACGTGACTCGATGCGCCGCCCCAGCTCCCAGTACCACATGCCGTTCATGGCCAGGTGCAGGATGCCGAAGTGCAGCAGCATCGGCGTGAACAGGCGCCACCACTGCCCCGCCGCCAGGCTGTCGGCCAGCGGCGTGAACTGGATGTACTCGCCGACCACGCGGAAGTCGAGGAAGGTCAGCCAGCGAATGGTGTCGAGGTTGTCACCCAGATAGGTCAGGCCACCGACCAGCAGGCTCAGCAGCAGGATCAACCCGGTGGCCTTGGCGTGTTTGAGTTGCTCGGCGAAGCTCGGACGCTTGAAAGTCGGCGCCAGCGGGATGTCCAGTTGCTGATCAGGGTCGCCGGCCGGGAAGCGCTCGTACAGCGAGCGTACGTCTGCGCTGATTTCCGAAGGTGCCCACAGCACCTGCTCGCCCGCCTCTTCGCTGACTCGATGCGGCACCTGCATCCGTTGCAGCAGCTTGACGAAACCGCTCAGATCCACCGCCAACGGCAGACGCAATACCGCTACCGCACTCATTGCAGCACCTCCGGCCGCTCGACATCGACCCAGACAAATTTATGCGGATCCAGACGTGTTTCCTGATCCAGACGATAGGCCACCAGTTTGCCGTAGAGCACCGCGCTGTAATCGAGACAAGCGAGGTTCGGGCGGATCGGCGCCGGTTTGCCGCTGCGCCAGTAGTGGCCGACGAACAGCAACGGCTCGTCAATGCCGTAGCGCAGCAGATTGTTTTTTTCGCTGGAGGTCAGCGGCTTCTGCGCCACCGGCTCCGGCAATGCATCCGGCTGGAAGACGATGTCGCCGTAGGTTTTCGGGTCGTCTTCCCAGAATTTGGTGCGGAAGAACGAGCGCACCAGACCGTCGCCGCTGGTCATGGTCAAGCCATCCGGCAGGCGCATGTCGGTGCCGCGCAGCAAGCGGTCGAACACGGTGCAGGCGAAACTGCCGGGCACGGCCGAGGCCTGGAGAAAATGCTCGTCGATGCGCGCATCGGGAAACAGCCCGCGTAACGGTTCGATCAGGCTGGCATCCCAACAGGCGTGCACCACACGGAAGCGCCCGGCATCAACCACCAGCGGCAGCTCGTAGAACCAGTTGAGGAAGTCATGCCAGTCGCCCGGATGGTCTTCGAACTGGGTCAGGGTTTCGTGCAGCAGGCGCGCGTGCCGCGGCGTGTGCTCACGGACGAACTGCTTGCCGCTGCCCGGCAGCGCCGGCGTGCTCCAGCCCAGTGCGTTGAATTCGTGGTTGCCCATGATGCACAGCGCCTGCCCGGCCTCGACCATGTCGTGGACGATGTGCAGTGCCTCGCGGATTCGCGGGCCACGGTCGATGATGTCGCCGACGAACACGGCCATGCGCGATGGATGCCGCCAGACCCCGCCCTGCTTGTGATAACCGAGACGGTCAAGCAAGTGTTCGAGGGTCAGGGCGCATCCGTGCACGTCACCAATCAAGTCATAACTGCGCGCGGGATCGAGCATCAGTCGCCTCCACCACCCAACTTGCTGCCCCAGCCGAGCTTGGTCCGGCAGACTTCGTAGTAGTTGTGGTCGAGCGGATGAATCAGCCGCAGCTTCTGGGCTTTCTTGCTCACGGTGATGGTGTCGCCCGGCGCGCAGGTGAAGTGGTTCTGCCCGTCGCAGGAGACTTGCGGGTAAATCTGCATGTTTTTCGACACGACGATTTTCAGCTCACTGTTGCCATCGACCACAATTGGCCGGCTCGACAACATATGGGGGTACATCGGCACGATCACAATGGCATCGAGCTTGGGATGCATGATCGGGCCACCGGCGGACAGCGCGTACGCGGTGGAACCGGTCGGCGTGGCGACGATCAGGCCGTCGGCCTTCTGGCTGCAGACGAACTGGCCGTCGATGTACAGCTCGAACTCGATCATCCGCGTCGATTTGCCCGGGTGCAGCACCACGTCGTTCAACGCATCGCCCTGGCCAATGGCCTCGGCATGCCGGCGCACCTCGGCTTGCAGCAGGAAGCGGTTTTCCACCAGATAATGGCCGTCGAGCACCTTGGCCACTTCGACTTCCAGCTCATCGGGGCGAATGTCGGTGAGAAAACCGAGGCTGCCACGGTTGATCCCCAGCACTGGAATATTGTGCTTGGCCAACGCGCGAGCGGCGCCGAGCAGGCTGCCGTCACCGCCGACGACGATGACCATGTCGCAGACTTCGCCGAGCATCTTGCGTGACGAGGTTTGCAGGCCATGGCCCGGCAGGACTTCGGCGATGGTGTCTTCGAGAATCACGTGCAGGTGACGATCGAGCAGAAAGCGTTTCAGTCGGCGGACGGTATCCAGCACCTGGGAACTGCCCAGGCGACCGATGATGCCGATATTACGAAATTGCTCCATGGGACCTCTGCGGACAATCGAAAACGCGAAAAACCCGATTATGGGCGAAAGCCCGCGATAGACAAAATCCTTTCAGCCTCAAGGGTGCGCGCGTGTTTCAGGCTATGCTCGCAAGATGATCCTGTTTCCCGACCTGCTTCAGTTGCCACACCAATTACGCCATCCCGAAGTGCGTGATCTGGCGTGGGTGATTCTCGCCCCGCCGATGCTGGCCGCGACGCCGTGGCCGCAGCGCCATCCGCTGGCCGGCAGCGACTGGGTCAGTGATCCGCAGCGCCTGGAGCACTGGCTGCGGCAACTTGATCGTGACAGTTATGGCTTGCTGCACTGGCTGTCGCAGGCGCGTACCCGGCGGCTGGGCCTTTATTACGAACGGTTGTGGCAGTTTGCCGTGGAGCATGCGCCGGGCATCGAACTGATTGCCGCCAACTTGCCAATCCGCCGCGAAGGCCACACCCTCGGCGAGCTGGACATGCTGCTGCGCGACCGCGACGGCGTGCATCACCTGGAACTGGCGATCAAGCTCTACCTCGGCCCGCAGGAGGGCAACGGCCACGATCCGGCGCAGTGGCTGGGGCCGGGCTGTCACGATCGGCTCGACCGCAAACTGGCGCATCTGGCCGAACATCAACTGCCGATCTCGGCGCGCCCGGAAAGCCGCGAGGCGCTGGCCAAGCTGGACATCGAAGTGTTCAGTGCGCAGCTGTGGCTGGGCGGATATCTGCTGTACCCGTGGCCCGGTCAGGCCGAACCACCGAAAGGCGCGCATCCGCAGCACCTGCGTGGCAGTTGGCTGCATCAGAAGGATTGGCCGGCGTTCGTCGCTCAACGTCCGGCCGGGCGCTGGCAACCCCTGCCCCGCCATGCGTGGCTGGCGCCGGCACACTACCCGGCGGATCAGACCTGGAGTGCTGAACATCTGCAGATGTGGCTGGACGACCTGGAACCGATGGCCCCGGCGCAACTGCTGGTGCGCCTGACCGAGAATGCGCAGGGCGAATGGGAAGAGGCGGAGCGGTTGTTTCTGGTGGCGGATCTTTGGCCGAATGTGCCGGGCCAGGCCTGAGTTTCTGCAGTGCCTGGACCGGCCCTTTCGCGAGCAAGCCCGCTCCCACAAGGGGTTGGCATTCCAATTTCTACATTTGGAATGCTGCTCAAAATGTGGGAGCGGGCT
>NZ_JASCPO010000254.1:0-7744 GCF_029960145.1 Pseudomonas sp. PS01299
GGCTTGCTCGCGAAAGCGTCAGGTCATTCAACATCATGGGTGAATGACACACCGCATTCGCGAGCAAGCCCGCTCCCACATTTAGATTTTCAGCGTTTACGGGTTATGCGCCAGATGCTCCGGCTGCAACACCCGCTTGGCACTCAGGTACGCCTTCTGCCAGTACGCCTTCGACAGACTGTCCAGCTTCACCGTGCCGCCGGTGGCCGGCGCGTGCACGAAGCGCCCTTCCCCGACGTAGATCCCCGCATGACTGACCTGCGAGCCGCCATTGGTGGCGAAGAAGATCAGGTCGCCGGTCTGCAAACCCTCTTTGCCGACATTCGGCGCCTGCATCACGATCATCTCGCGCGTCGAACGCGGCAAAGAGATACCGGCAGCATCGCGGTAGACGAAACCGATCAGGCCACTGCAATCGAACCCGGAATCCGGTGTGTTGCCGCCCCAGCGATAAGGTGTGCCAACCAGGCCCAGCGCGCGAAACAGCACGTCTTCAGCAGCCGGCGAAAAAGCCTGGGAAGGCCCGAACACCACCGGGGCGCGTACCACGGGAGCAGGCGGCGGAGTGCGGCTGGCGCAGGCGCTGAGCAGCGCTGCGAAGAAAATCACTGTGAGGCGGGCCGACATCGTCATAAGCAGAACATCCTGATCTGGCTGCGGCTTTCTCTGCCGAATGGACAGAAACAAAACCGCCTGCGGAGCACGCAGGCGGTTTGCCATCAATATAGATACAGGATTCTAGCGGCTACGCGGCAAACTTCAAGTAAGACTTTAACTTCACCTTGTAAAGTCTAGGTCTACTCCCTTGCCGGGCACCGTTTTTGTCGCCACGGACGTGGCGACAACGGGGGAATTACTTGCGAGCGGTGACCACGGTCGGAGCCATCGCGAGGGCGCGCTTGGCTTCGATGAAGGTCTTGCTCCAGTAGCTGTCACCCAGGCTGTCGATGCGAACACCGCCGCTGCGACGACTGCTGGAGTGGATGAACTGATTGTCACCCAGGTAGATCCCGGCGTGGCTTACACGACCGCGACGACCATTGGTGGCGAAGAACAGCAGATCGCCCGGCTCAAGGTTGCCGCGCGAGACCAGAGGCGCATCGACGTTGATCATTTCACGGGTGGAGCGCGGCAGATTCATGCCGGCTTCTTCGCGGAACAGATAACCGATGAAACCGCTGCAGTCGAAGCCGGCTTCAGAGGTACCGCCGAAACGGTAACGGGTACCGATCAGGGACATGCCGCGTTCAAGGATACTGTCGGCCAGAACCGGGAGCTCGTACGGCTTCTTGTTGAAGTCCGAGAGTTCTTTTTCGGTGTCCAGCTCTTCCTGGTAAATAACGGAAGACTGGGCAGTGGCAGAATTTTTAACCTGCTGAGGCTGCTCTTGAACTGGAGAATGAGCAGCGCAACCGAACAACAGGGTGACGAGTGCGAGAGGCACGAGGGGTGCGAAGCGATTTAGCATGGGCACGACCGTGGCTGAAGTTGTAAAGAAGCCGAGACTATGCCCGCTATCGGCCTCATTTGCAAATTCAATCGATCTTTTTGTGACTTCCCGGTTTCTCGTTTACATCTAAGCGCTTAAGCCCATTTGACTCGATACGCGGTCTGCATACGTTGCGGAAACGCGAATTTTCTGGCGCCTGAAATATGTCGAAACGTGCTGAAAGCCTCGTATTTCAAGGGCTGGCTACCAACCGAGGGTCTCTTTCAGGAACGGAATCGTCAACTTGCGTTGCGCCTGCAACGAGGCCTGATCCAGCTGTTCGAGCAGGTCGAACAATGCACTCATGCTGCGGGTGCCGCGAGTCAGAATAAAGTGTCCGACTTCATCGGTCAGGTGCAGACCGCGACGCGACGCGCGCAATTGCAGGGCACGCAATTTGTCTTCATCGGAGAGCGGACGCATCTGGAAGATCAGCGCCAGGGTCAGGCGCGATTTGAGGTCAGCCAGCTTCACCGGCAGCTCGCGCGGCGAGGTTGAAGCGGCAATCAGCAAACGTCGACCGCTGTCACGCAGGCGGTTGAACAGATGAAACATCGCCTCTTCCCAGTCCGGCTTGCCGGCAATCACCTGCAAGTCATCCAGGCAGACCAGTTCGTACTGCTCAAGGTTGTCGAGGATTTCGATACCACGATCCATCAGCTCGGCCAGCGGCAGATACACCGCCGGTTCACCCATCTGCTCGAAACGCAGACATGCCGCCTGCAAAAGATGCGTACGCCCTACCCCATGCTTGCCCCACAGGTAGATGAGGCTTTCGGTCCAGCCGGCGTCGGCTTCGCATAGGCGCTCGACATAGCCGAGTGCAGCGGCATTGGCGCCTGGGTAGTAGTTGATGAAGGTGGCGTCGTCACGCAGACGCACACCTAGGGGCAGCTGAATCGGTTTCATGCTGACTGAACAGTTCTCAAGGAACCGTTAGTGGCCTCTGTGTAAAGTTTGCGAAGTTTATACCCGTGAAGCTGAGCGCACAATGCGACAGACCCCAAGCAAAATCAAAGGTTTGCGTTAACACGCTGGTTTTATGACAGTTTCTCTGACGCGGTATCGAAACACCCCGCCGCAAAACACGGGCCAACCCGGCACAATGCCGGGCCGCCCGTGATCGGATTACAACTCGGGCTCATCTGCCCCGCTGTAAATATCCGAGTCCTTGTACAAATCGTGCACGTGACGCACCAGCACCATGATCACCGCCGCCACCGGCAATGCCAGCAGCACACCGGTAAAGCCGAACAGCTCGCCGCCGGCCAGGATCGCGAAGATCACCGCCACCGGATGCAGACCGATCCGGTCACCCACCAGCAAAGGCGTCAGCACCATGCCTTCCAGCGCCTGCCCGACCATGAACACCGCAACGATGCCGATCATCGGGTACAAGTCGCCACCAAACTGGAACAGCCCGGCAATCAGCGCCGCGCCAATCCCGATCACAAAGCCCATGTACGGCACGATGGCCGCCAGGCCTGCGATCAGGCCGATCAACAGCCCCAGTTCCAGACCAACAATCATCAGGCCCGCTGCGTAGATCACGCCCAGCGCCAGCATGACCAGCAACTGTCCGCGCACGAAAGCGCCGAGCACTTCGTGGCACTCACCGGCGAGCGAGACGATGGTCTCTTCACGATCACGCGGCAACAGGCTGCGGATCTTGGCCATCATCACGTCCCAGTCGCGCAGCAGATAAAAACTCACCACTGGGATCAGCACCAGATTCGCCAGCCAGCCGATCAGCGCCAGACTCGAGGCCGTCGCCTGACTCAGCACCACACCGACGATGTCAGTGGTCTGCCCCATGTGTTCGCTGATCGCCGCCTTGACCTTGTCGAACTTCCAGAAGCCGTCAGACAGGCCCAGCTTCGATTGCGCCCACGGCAGCGCCGTGTGCTGCAGCCAGTCAAGCATTTGCGGCGCCAACTCATACAAACGCACCAACTGCTTGGCAAGCATCGGCACCAGCACCAACAGCAACGTGGTGACGATCAGAGTGAACAAGGCGAACACCGCGATCACACCCCAGGTTCGCGACAAACCGAGTTTCTCCAACCGATCCACCAGCGGATCGAACAGATACGCCAGCAGCAACGCCACCAGAAACGGCGTGAGGATCGGATGCAGCAACCAGACAAATGCGCAAAGCAGGACTACCCCACCGAGCCAGAACCAACGCCGCGTATCGGCCATTTACCACTCCCACTGCTTCTATATAAGGAAAGACTTACCAGCGAAACCGCAACGAAGGTGCTACCGGTGCAGGCGCTGGAGCCGCAACAGGCGCTGCACCTGCCAACGCTGGCTGCGGCGCTGCCACTGGCGTCGGCGCTTCGGCCGGCAACTCCTGCAACTTCGCCAGCGACAATTGCGAGCGCAACTGATCGGCACTGCCGTTGACCCGATACACGATGCGATCACCATCGACACTTTGCAGACGCACACCAAACGGTTCGAGTAACCGCAGCAGTGTGGCGTAATGCTCAAGATTCATGCCCTGCACTTCCAGGGTCTGTTGGCCCGAAGCACCAGGCTTGGCGACAAAGCGCGGCGCCAGACGCTCGGCCACCGCCAGCATCACGGCATCGGCCACGGCAGCCTGATCGGCGCCCTGCACACTGCCGGCCTCTTTCTGATCACCCAGCCACAGATGCCACTTGGCCTGCCACTGCCCGCCCTCTTCGTGCGCATGCACCGCCAGCAACGCATCCGCACCGTAACGCTCCGAGGCCCCGCGCAAAGGCGCGGGATCGGTCCCATCCAGCACTGGCGCGGTAGCTACCAGTTGCTCACTCAGATCCGCCAGCGGCAGACGCAGCGGCAAGCCGCGATGCTGAGCCGCAGAACGCAATGGTGCAGCCGCTGCCTGACCGTCGCCGACCAGGCTCGAACCTTCAGTCGAATCGTTCAGCCACCAGCTCAGAATTGACGGCCGACTCGCCCCCCACAATGACAGCCCGGCGCGACGCAGCGCCTGCTCGGTGGTGGCCGGATCGAAATCGACCTTGAGCACCTCCGGCGGCCCGGCATCGAAACCGAACTGACTGATGATCTGCTGCGGATCCTTGCGAATCGCTGCCAGCCCCGGATTCTGCGGAGCCTTGGGGTCACCGGTCAGGCGCAACACCAGCGTATCCAGTGCCGCCTGAGTGGCGCGATCACGCTCTTCCGGCGCCTGGCTGCTGACCGGCTGGCGCACTTGATAGAGACCCTTGAGGTTTTCGGCATGACTCGCCAGGCTGACCAACGACAAACAACCCACAACCAACAATTTACAAAAACGCATGGAAAATTCCCGTCGACAGGAGCGGCTGGAACAGGCCGCGTGAACCGGTTAAGCAAGGCTGTGACAATCTGCCATCGCAAAACATTCACACGCTAGCGGTAAGTTTTTGCACAGTGATAACGATAGACGGTTAATCGGCACACCTTATACAGGCAGCCGCCCGGCACAATTGCAAAAAATTTCAGTCGATTATGCCCCTGCCCGTCGGCGCGAGGATGGCCGCTGCCCCTCAAGCCTGATAAAATCGCGCGCCTTCGCAGACCGGCAACAGCCGGGTACCCCGAAATTCGCGTAAGGCCATCGCCCTCTCGATTTCGATGTTCCCGCTGAACTCGGTCGTTACCCCTGAATCCCCTCCCCTAAAGGCCTGGATCATGAGCAAGCAACCCTCCCTGAGCTACAAGGACGCCGGTGTAGACATCGACGCCGGTGAAGCATTGGTCGAACGCATCAAGAGCGTCGCCAAGCGCACTGCGCGCCCGGAAGTCATGGGCGGCCTGGGCGGTTTCGGCGCCCTCTGCGAGATCCCGGCCGGTTACAAACAGCCGGTGCTGGTTTCCGGTACTGATGGCGTCGGCACCAAGCTGCGCCTGGCGCTGAACCTGAACAAGCACGACAGCATCGGCCAGGACCTGGTCGCCATGTGCGTCAACGATCTGGTGGTGTGCGGCGCAGAACCGCTGTTCTTCCTCGACTACTACGCCACCGGCAAGCTGAACGTCGACGTAGCTGCCACCGTGGTCACCGGTATCGGTGCAGGCTGCGAACTGGCTGGCTGCTCGCTGGTCGGCGGCGAAACCGCTGAAATGCCTGGCATGTACGAAGGCGAAGACTACGACCTGGCCGGTTTCTGCGTCGGCGTCGTGGAAAAAGCCGAAATCATCGACGGCTCGAAAGTCGCCACCGGTGATGCACTGATCGCCCTGCCATCCTCCGGCCCGCACTCCAACGGCTACTCGCTGATCCGCAAGATCATCGAAGTGTCGGGTGCCGACATTGAAACCGTTCAGCTCGACGGCAAGCCACTGACCGAACTGCTGATGGCCCCGACCCGCATCTACGTGAAGCCGCTGCTCAAGCTGATCAAAGACACCGGTGCGGTCAAAGCCATGGCCCACATCACCGGTGGCGGCCTGCTGGACAACATTCCGCGCGTTCTGCCAAAAGGCGCTCAGGCCGTGGTTGACGTGGCCAGCTGGACTCGCCCGGCGGTCTTCGACTGGCTGCAAGAGAAAGGCAACGTCGACGAGACCGAAATGCACCGCGTACTGAACTGCGGCGTCGGCATGGTGATCTGCGTGGCTCAGGAGCACGTTGAAGTGGCCCTGAACACCCTGCGTGACGCCGGCGAACAGCCTTGGGTCATCGGCCAGATCGCTGCCGCTGCCGAAGGCGCTGCCCAGGTTGATCTGCAGAACCTTAAGGCTCATTAATGTCCGCAACCTGTGATGTCGTGGTGCTGTTGTCCGGCACCGGCAGTAACTTGCAGGCTCTGATCGACAGCACGCGGACCGGCGACAGCCCGGTCCGCATCGCTGCGGTGATTTCCAACCGCGCCGACGCCTATGGCCTGCAACGCGCCAGTGACGCGGGTATCGCCACCCGCTCGCTGGATCACAAGGCTTTCGAAGGTCGCGAGGCCTTCGATGCTGCCCTGATCGAACTGATCGACGAATTCAAACCAAAACTCGTGGTACTGGCCGGCTTCATGCGTATTCTCAGCGCTGATTTCGTGCGCCACTATCAGGGTCGTCTGCTCAATATCCACCCGTCGCTGCTGCCCAAATACAAAGGGTTACACACTCATCAGCGCGCGCTCGAGGCCGGCGATGCGGAGCACGGCTGCTCCGTGCACTTCGTCACCGAGGAACTCGATGGTGGACCACTGGTCGTACAGGCAGTAATACCGGTAGAGTTGCACGACACGCCGCAGACACTTGCGCAGCGAGTGCATGTCCAGGAACACCTGATCTATCCGATGGCTGTACGCTGGTTTGCCGAAGGCCGACTGGCACTCGGTGAGCAAGGTGCTTTACTGGATGGCCAGTTACTCGCGGCCAGCGGCCACTTGATTCGACACTAGGAGATTTTATGCGTCGCGCCCTGCTCTTCGCTTGCGCTCTGCTCGCCCTGCCTTTCGCGCAGGCGGCAGACCTTCAACCGTTCTCCGCCAGCTACACCGCCGACTGGAAACAGTTGCCCATGAGCGGCACCGCCGAACGCAGCCTGACCAAGGAAGCCAACGGCGTCTGGAAACTCAGCTTCAAAGCGTCGATGATGATCGCCAGCCTGACCGAAGAAAGCACGCTGACCCTGGACAAGGACACCCTGCTGCCACAGTCCTACCACTTCGAACGTGGTGGTCTGGGCAAAGCAAAAAAGGCTGATCTGGACTTCGACTGGAACAGCAAGATGGTCACCGGCACTGACCGGGGCGACGCGGTGAAGATCCCGCTGAACCGTGGCATGGTCGACAAGTCGACCTATCAACTGGCGCTGCAGCACGACGTCGCCTCCGGCAAAAAGACCATGAGCTATCAGGTGGTCGACGACGGTGAAGTCGACACCTATGACTTCCGTGTATTGGGTGCCGAGAAAGTCGACACCAAGGCCGGCAAGATCGATGCAATCAAGGTCGAGCGCGTGCGTGACCCGACACAAAGCAAGCGCATCACTGTGCTGTGGTTCGCCAAGGACTGGGATTACCTGCTGGTCCGCCTGCAACAGGTTGAAACCGACGGCAAGGAGTACAACATCATGCTCCAGGACGGCACGGTCAACGGCAAAACCGTTAAAGGCAGCTGATCTGCCGCTACAACGAAAAGCCCCGCAGATGCGGGGCTTTTTTGTGCCTGCGATTCCCAGGCGACACACAAATACTGTGGGAGCGGGCTTGCTCGCGAAGGCGGCCTGCCAGCTAACGAAGATGTATCTGATACAACACCTTCGCGAGCAAGCCC
>NZ_JASCPO010000255.1:0-7733 GCF_029960145.1 Pseudomonas sp. PS01299
CCCCCCCCCCCCCCCCCCCCCCCCCCCCCCCCCCCCCCCCCCCCCCCCCCCCCCCCCCCCCCCCCCCCCCCCCCCCCCCCCCCCCCCCCCCCCCCCCCCCCCCCCCCCCCCCCCCCCCCTAGATCGAATACGGTAAGGGATCTATCGCCTGATAGGCAGTTACAGAGATCTATGCGGCCTTAGAAAGACGCAGCTATCGCCTGTGCAAGCTGCTGGTCGGACATCAGCGGAGAGCTGTAAGTCGCCCTGTAGAAGCGTGACGCCTGTTCAAACTGCGCGCCACGAATTTCGCCATCTGAGCCAATGAATGCCAGTGCATCAGGTTTGGCTGGCTTGAAATTTTTCGTGGCCAGCATCGTCAGCGCTGTCGTTCCTGAAAGAAGGAAGGTTGGAGCCATTGTTATCATCATCATCGAATTTTGATATGAGCCTTTGTTTTCAGCGGAGGCTTGGGCGCTAATTGACACAACGGCTACGATTGCCAGGGTCTTCCAGAAATCCATTCTTCGATGCTTCCATTGCCATTTAGGGGGGCACCATAACATTCTAGTACCAGCTCGATTCTTATCAGCCTCAACTAATGCCTTGAACACCAAAAAAATGGTTCAGCGCTATTAACTCAATCAAAGCTACGAAAATACATAACACAATGAATCCAGGGCTGAAAACCCGCTTACGGTTGGAAGATTCACTGCCTAGCCCACATGGTTCTGAATCACCGGAAATCAGCAGAAGAAACCCCAGCCACGCCAAAATACCGACCTTGCCTTTGAAGCTCTGATTTCGCCATGCGGTCATCTGATATTTCCCGCACCGGGATTTATTCGGCCCAACGTCGTTTGTTCGGGACACCCCTCTAGCTTCTCCTCAACTTTCTGGAATGAGCGAGCTATCTTCACCAGCGCGTTGGCTCCTTGCTCATCGCCTTCGGCCAGCATGCGGTCTGCTACTCCGAACAGATCCACGCCTGCCCACTTGAGGGTGGCAGCTGCTTCTTTCATGTCGCCGCGCAGTTCTTTAGTAGAGTTGTTCATTCCTATGCAGTCTCCATCACTCACTATTCTGGCAGGAAATTGTGATCAGCCCCTGCTCAACCTGATTAGATCGCACATCAGCATATCTAAATGCTCATACAGTTTTCCAATCCTCTCCATGCACACTTAAAACTCTGGATCTACAGACGGTTCCGTAGCACTAAATAGATCTTGGGCGGTTCTTTCATGTGCCAACGCAGCCCTTCGCGGAAGGATAGCGCAAAGCTAGCTACTGCCGCATGAGTGGATGCTCGCCTTAAACTCTGCAAGGCGTGTTCCCCGGCCGCTTACGCAGACGCCGCGAGCAACCGAGATTGACCAACTGTTGCCGCATCAATGGATGCTTGTCTGATCTGTGCAAGGTTGTTCGCTGGCCGCTTAAGATTTTCTTCTTCCAGTCACGCGCTGAACATTGAGCAAGATTTGTGTTGCAGACGCTTACGGCGAAACGGCGTGTCGTTGCAGATTTCGTGCAGGAAAGAAGCACTGCCTATCCGATCATTTGATAACAAGCCCTGGCGCGAAATCAAAAAAATCACACCCATTAAAAACTTGAGAGCCTACTCACGCTTTTCTCAGTATTTTACTTATAACGAGGGGGAGGAGGCAGACGCAGACATCACCGAGCACCTCGATGTCGAACGTGCGAAGTATTGTCTCTGCCTACGTTGCTCCGGCTGCCATTGACGGTGGTATGGCCGGCCCCCGGCTTGATTGCCTGGATCTTGATAAGCAAGTATCTCGATCATTTGCCGCTGTATCGGCTGGAGCAGATCGCCCAGCGTGACGGGGTCACTCTGGGCTGCTCAACCTCGTCGGAGTGGTTAGGCCGCTAGAGTTTTTGCCCTGCAACCCTTGGCCGATCGATTGCTTGAATTACTGCATCAACGCCTGATTTTGCATGCCGAAGAAACCCCGGTGCAGCAAATGGATCCCGGCAAGGAGAAACCAACCGGGCCTATCTGTGGTGTTATCGCAGCACCGACCCTGGATGAGAGGTCAGGCGTTGCCATGTTCGACTATCAGTCCCGGACGCAGTGGTGCGTATCTTCGTCACAGAATTTTCGAGTCCGCGAAGCATCCCAATACCGACCTGCATGCTGAATCAACCTGTAAGTTAAGTCGATGATTTTATTGAGGTGTGAATACTCGCGTTGCCGGACTTGTCATTTTTTACGACACGCAATGAGTGCGGTGCGCATTACTGACTAACATTTTCCACATTGTGGCCGATGCTTTACCTATAGGAATAGGAGCAATACCGATGAGAAACAATCAACCGGTCACGCAGCGCGAGGTTGTTCTCGGGCTTCAGCAAAAACTCATCTCCACAACGGACGTACGAGGTGTCATAACTTACTGCAATGATGCGTTCGTCGATATAAGCGGTTTCGAGGAAGCGGGCCTGATCGGCGCGCCCCAAAATATCGTTCGTCACCCTGATGTACCTCCTGCCGTATTCGCCCATATGTGGGGCGCGCTAAAGCAAGGCAAGCCATGGATGGGCATCGTCAAGAATCGTTCGAAAAACGGAGATCACTACTGGGTCAATGCCTATGTCACCCCGATTTTCGACGGTGTCCAGATTGTTGGCTACGAATCGGTCAGGGTGAAGCCGACCGGTGAACAGATTCGTCGGGCGGAAACGCTGTACAAACGCATCAGTCTCGGGAAATCAGCCATACCATACCGTGATAGATGGCAACCGGCTCTGCTCGCTTCGTTGCCGACTGTTGTCATGGGTTTAGTAGGCACGCTGTGTGGCGCGATGCTCGGCATTCCTGAAGCTATTATGCTAGCTGTCGCAATATCAGTACCTATAGGCCTGCTAGTGTCGCATCGACAAAATCAAGGGGCGTTGCGTCTGCTGGGAATGTCGGAAGCTTCAACCTCCGATTCGCTGCTGGCGAAGATGTACAGCGACGAACGCGGCCCTCAGGCGCGCCTTGAAACTGCGTTCGTCAGCCAGGCTTCCCGACTCAAGACCTGTCTCACTCGATTGCACGACACGGCTGAACAATTGAACGAGTTGGCCGGCAGATCCGATAGCCTTGCTGCGGACAGCTTCCGAGGACTTGAACGCCAGCGCGTCGAGACCGAGCAAGTATCAGCCGCTGTCAATCAGATGGCAGCCACAACGCAAGAAGTCGCCAGCCACGTTCAACGCACTGCTGACGCCACCCAGGAAGCCAGTGTGCTCACCGGGCGCGGACGCGAGGTGGCTCGAGACACCCGAGAAGCTATCCAGTTGCTCTCGACTGTGGTGGGTGAAACTGAGCTAACAGTCGCTCAATTAGCCAAGGACAGTAATGAAATTGGCACAGTGGTCGACGTAATCAAAGGCATTGCCGATCAGACAAACTTGCTGGCGCTGAACGCGGCCATTGAAGCCGCTCGGGCGGGCGACATGGGCAGAGGTTTTGCGGTAGTCGCCGATGAGGTGCGTCAACTGGCCCAGCGTACAACTGAATCAACCGCACAAATCCATAGCTTGATCTCAAAGTTGCAGGTCTCGTCTAACAACGCCGTAAAGATCATGGCGAGCGGACACCGCAGGGCCGACGAAGGTGTGGCATGGGTGCTTGAAGCGGACAAAGCCCTGGTGGGTATCAGTGAAGCCGTAGAGAATATCACTGACATGACCACCCAGATTGCCGCCGCGACTGAAGAGCAAACTGCGGTTGCCGAGGAAATCAGCCGCAACATCAACACAATCGTGGATCTGGCCGATCAGACGTCTGAGCAAGCAAGGCATTCGGCTGAGCTAAGCAGCGAATTGACTCAGACAGCCAAAATTCAATATTCGTTGGTTGAGCGGTTCAATCGGTAGTTCACCAGAATGAATGCGCAGACTTCACATAAGAGTTTTGCTACTTATAAAAGGCGGCGTAAATTTAAAGTCGAATTTGACTATATACTCCGTGATATTAGGTTTTGGTTTCGTTCGATGCTCGGCGAGCAAGTGGTCAAGCGCTTTAACTAAAATCGGCAGTTCTTCGTCGCGGAAGCAGACATATTCTGTCGACTAGCCCAAGTATCGGCAAGGCGTACCTGGCGAAGTTTTAGCTCTTGGGCAAAGGCCTCTGCTGCAATCTTGGGAAGTATGCCGATGCCTAGGCGTAGTTCGGCTAACTAGGCCAGCTATGCATGATCTCTTTCTCAGAGGATCATAAGATTTAGAACGCAGATTCTCTATCTGCTCTGTTGCCCGATATTTAGAAAGCTTGAGAAATTGATAGCTAGCTTGAGCGCTCCGCTTTCGTAGGTTACTCAGCGCTTCCGACTTACTCTGTTTTAACAACGATATCCGCCTAATGATGACGGCTGCAGTTGATGCCGTGGATCGTATTCTCAGATCTGGTTTAAATACACAAAGCAGAACTGCTTCTCGTCAACCTCTTCCAGAAGGGTGAGTACACCGATGATCTCTTTTTAAACTCCAAATCTAAGTCCACCGGGGAGGTTATGGGCGCACTGTATGCGATCAATAGACGATGGGGCAGGGGGCCGTCTCCATACATCCTGATTGGTGTATGCGGAGAGAGATAGTGAGCCAAAGTTTCGCGACCTGTGTTGATAAATTTTTGACATTGTACTGCCGACAACTCGCAATTCTACGAGCTATCAGACGGTACTGAGAGTAAATCTAAATCACGGTTATGTTTGATGAGTGCAATGAGAGGTTTTTAGGCAGTGGCGTTTCTAGAATACATCTTTCAAACTACAGCATTAAGAGCTCGAAATGCGAATTATTATTAAAGGCAATATTTTCAATATTGATACGCAGAGATGACTTTATCTGTTAGGCACCAGGAGCAAAATAATATTAAATAAAATAACTATTAGCCGATAAATTTTCTGATCAATGGCACGCCTCTAGGTTAACCAGATCTCCCACTATGAAGAGAAAACTCTATGATTTGGTTCCTGAATCTACGCCTTGCGGCAAAGCTGTCGATATCATTTTTGGTCTGCGCATTGATAACTGTCGCGATCGGGTTCGTTGGGATGACCGGTAACGCCAGGTTAGGCGACACAATCGCATCCATATTCGGCAATAATATAACATCAATTAACAAAGTAAATGAGGCGCTTCAACAAGTAATTTATCACAATAGAGATCTGTACCTACTGCTGGCACAAAAGGCTGGTAACGCAAGTGAGTCGGAACTCGCAACCACTCAAAAATCATTATCTGATCGTAAGCGTACTGTAGAGAATTCATTCGCGATTTATCGTAGTACCCCGCTACGTGAAGACGAAAAAGTGCTGGGTGATAAATTCGAAACGGATTGGCCTGCTTATATAAAAGCGGCCGAGCAGTTCTCCAATACCTTGAAGTCGGGGGATTTGCCAGGAGCTAGGTCGCTTCTGACAGGAGATGTAAGTAGTAAGTACGGTTTCGCTGAAAAAGAAATGTTGGGGATCATCGCATCTAATATTGAGCAAGCTGACGATATGAAACGTGAGAGTGATGTACTCATTCAGAGCTCTAAGCTCACGTTGATTGCGGGTATGGTAATTGCTTTCGTTCTAGCAATAGGCTTGGGTCTTCTAATCACACGCCTCATTACGCGCCCCCTGTCTTACGCAGTAGCGGCTGCAGAGCGCATTGCCGCCGGTGATCTTACACAACGTATCGACGCAGGTGGCCAAGACGAAACCGGTCAGTTGCTTTCCTCCCTGGGTGGAATGCAGGCTAGCCTTAGAAATACAATCCAAAATATATCGAGTGCTTCAGATCAGCTTGCATCGGCAGCAGAAGAGCTAAGCGTCGTAACGGACAAAAGCACACGAGGCCTCACTCAGCAGAGCAGCGAAATCGAGCAGGCAGCCACTGCTGTCAACGAGATGACCGCAGCTGTCGATGAAGTCGCTCGCAACGCTGTTTCTACAGCAGAAATATCGCAACGCACGAATCAAGATGCCATGGCTGGTAAGAGCAAGGTTGGAGAAGCAGTTCTAGCAATTGAAGACATGGTTGGCGAAATAAATTCGTCTAGCTCGCAAGTTCAAGAGTTGGCTCATCAGACGAAAGAGATTAGCAAGGTACGTGAGGTGATTCGGTCGATTGCTGACCAAACCAATCTGCTGGCCTTGAATGCCGCCATTGAAGCTGCTCGAGCTGGGGAGCAAGGTCGCGGCTTTGCGGTGGTGGCTGACGAGGTGAGAGCCTTGGCTCATCGCACCCAGTCCTCCACTGTCGAAATTGAGGGGATGATTAATACCGCGCAAACAAGCGCTACCTCAGTAGTACAAACCATGAGTAAGAGTCAGCGCAAGGCAGATAACACACGTCAGTTGGCGCAGGCTGCAGGCGTTGCGCTGGAATCGATCACTGAAGGCGTCGCTGCAATTACAGAACGGAATCTGGTGATCGCAAGTGCCTCGGAAGAGCAGGCACAGGTTGCTCGTGAGGTAGACCGTAATCTCGTGAACATTCAAAGCTTATCAGCTCAAACTGCTACAGGAGCACATCAGACCAATGCTTCGAGCCACGAACTATCGAGGCTTGCAGTGTCCTTCACTCAGCTGGTAGCCAAATTTAAGCTTTAGATTTGGATGAAAAATACGTTTTACTGGTGCGGCTTTTAACTTACGTTACGCAGCACGATGCCCCAGTAAAGCCCATCAGACCGGATTCTTTGCCGTGGAATTGGGCTCTCCGATCTGGAGAGCGCTCCCTGCCAATTGCTCGTACAACTCATGCACCATTCTTGAGCTCACGGCCTTGGCAATCAAGGCTAGCGCGATGAGGCTGATCACCATAATGTGACTTTAAATCATCTCCATCACAATAGTGGCGGAGATGATTGGAGACTGAGTGACTGCAGCCAGAAAACCCACCACACAGAGTGCGATAGTTGGCTGCGCGGCCAGCTGGAACAGCTCTGCGGTATTCGCGCCGACAGCGGCTCCTACCGCCAGTCAAGGGGCAAAAATCCCGCCAGGGATATCCAAAAAATATGTCACTACGGTCGCCAAGAAACACGTAATTGGTGCGTGCCAGGGCAGGACAACATCGGATACGATGACCTGAGAGATAATGCCGTAGCAACTACTGAATTACATTCCGCCACTGAGCCAATCCAATATTGCGACTACCAATCCACAGATGCCGGCAAACCACGCTGAGTGTAAGCGCCGCCATTGCCAGATGATGAACTCTGGGTGTTGGCGCTGATTGAAAACTGACCCACCGGGGATGCGGCGGAAATCTTGGACTACCTGGAGGTAGTTCATGTATTCATACGAAGACCGTATCCGAGCGGTCAAGCTCTACATCAAACTGGGCAAGCGAACCGGGGCAACTATTCGTCAGTTGGGCTACCCGACGAAGAACTCTTTGAAGAGCTGGCACGCAGAGTATGAGCGATGCCTCGACCTGCCGCGTTGCTACGAGAACTCGAAGTCGAAGTACTCACCGGCCCAAAGGGAAAAGGCTGTCGAGCACTATCTCGAATACGGTCGCAACATCGCCGCTACCATCAAGGCGTTGGGCTACCCCGCGCGGGATTCTTTGCGTGCCTGGATTTACGAAATGCACCCCGAGTTGCATACGCGTGTTGTCAGTCGATCAGACGGGTTAGCCCGGCCGCCAGCGGTGAAGCAGGCAGCGGTCATCGCGCTGTGCACGCGAAAAGAAAGTGCGAAAGCCCTGGCTCAAAAGCTGGGCGTGTGCAGGCCGACCTTGTACAA
>NZ_JASCPO010000256.1:0-7533 GCF_029960145.1 Pseudomonas sp. PS01299
GAGCCTGCTCGCGATAGCGTTTTATCAGACACGATTGATTTGTCTGCGGAGGCGCTATCGCGAGCAGGCTCACTCCTACAGTAGAGATGATGTGGATTTGAACAAAGGCATAACGATAGACCGCATCGATATATGTGGTTATATGAAAAATCGCTATGCTGAGGGCCAGATTTTTCCTGTCGTTTTTCTGGACGTCTTAATGGAATTGGCAAATTTCGGCCTGGTGATTGCCGGGCTGGTGGTGGGTTTTATTGTCGGCATGACCGGTGTCGGCGGCGGTTCGTTGATGACGCCGATCCTGCTGTGGTTCGGCATCAACCCGGCAACAGCGGTGGGCACCGACCTGTTGTACGCGGCCATTACCAAATCCAGTGGCGTGCTGGTGCACAAGAAGAACAACAACATCGACTGGGCGATCACTGGCTGGCTGACTCTCGGCAGCGTGCCGGCAGTCGCCATGACCCTGTGGTTTCTCAGCACCCTGCACACCGCGCCCGAGGCGATGAACGCGATCATCAAACAGGCCTTGGGCTTCGTGCTGTTCGCCACGGCGCTGGCGATTCTGTTCAAGAAGCGCCTGCTCGAATTCGCCCACAAACGCGCGGGCGGCAATTACAACCCGAGCGGCACGCGCCTGAATGTGATGACAGTGATCACCGGGCTGATCCTCGGCACCATGGTCGCCCTGACCTCGATCGGCGCCGGCGCCCTCGGCACGGTCGCGTTGTTCATCCTCTATCCGCTGCTGCCGACCCGGCGTCTGGTCGGCACCGAAATCGCCCACGCCGTGCCGCTGACCCTGGTTGCCGGTCTGGGCCACGCGAGCATGGGCAACATGGACTGGGGCGTGCTGGGCTTTCTGCTGATGGGTTCGTTGCCAGGCATCTGGCTCGGCAGCCACCTGACCGGGCGCATTTCCGATGAATTGCTGCGCCCGTGCCTGGCGACCATGCTGCTGCTGATTGGCTACAAACTGGCGTTCTGATGTAGGAGCTGCCGCAGGCTGCGATCTTTTGATCTTCGTTTTTACAATCAAGATCAAAAGATCGCAGCCTGCGGCAGCTCCTACGCTGCGGTATGAAGGATGTTGAATTTCATGACGGTCACCGGCAAATCCTCGTAGATCAGATCCTCGACCACCTCCCAACCCAACCCCGCATACAGCGATTGCGCAGCGTCGGTGTACAGATACAACTCAGTCACTCCCAGCGTCGCCGCCTCGGCGACGATCCTGTTGACCAGTTGCGAAGCAATTCCGCGTCCGCGTTCTTCGGCTTTCACGTAGACGCCCGCCAGCCACGGCGTCAGTTGCGGGCGGATCTTCATGTCGCTGTCGATCAGCAGCGCGCCACCGAGCAATCTGTCGTCTTCAATGGCCACCACCACGCTGGGAACCG
Organism: Pseudomonas sp. PS01299; assembly: GCF_029960145.1. Classification (NCBI taxonomy): domain Bacteria; kingdom Pseudomonadati; phylum Pseudomonadota; class Gammaproteobacteria; order Pseudomonadales; family Pseudomonadaceae; genus Pseudomonas; species Pseudomonas sp. PS01299. Next base: position 1,398 of record NZ_JASCPO010000256.1, read on the forward strand.
CACCCTTGCCGCAGGCCGCGCGCATCCGCTCGGTGCGGGCTTCAAGGGTATCGCCGTCACGGAATTCGCCCCATTCCTTGAAATTGAGTTCGGCGAGTTCCTCAATCAAATGCGGGTGATCGCACAGGTAGTCGATGTGCATGGGTTGAACTCCATTTCGTGGGCAGAATGACCACCCTAATGCGCTCACAAAAGGTAATCAAATCCGCGTCACGATTACGCCGATGCAGTTGCGCAATGACGCGGCTGACCTAAGCTTCTGACAAGGCGAAACATATTTGCCGGGCACGACCCCGGAACAATCGCCGCGATGCGCAATCATTAGAGCGTGGATATCAAAAGGAGATGCGCATGCTCATCAGGTCACTGACCCTGACACTCTTGCTGGCGATTGCCGGCCCCTTGTTCGCCGCTGACAATGACTCGCCCATAGCCGGGGATATGGGACGGGCCCGACCGTTGATTGTAATCGCACAAAGCACCGTCGACCCGGTGTGGGTGGGGCTGAAAAAGTCGCTGGAAGATCCGGCGAACAAGAAGGGCGTCGCCGACCGCAACATCAAGGTCTACACCATCCTCAATATGGCCGGACAACTTGATGGCAAGGATCTCGGCCAGCAAGACACCATGGCTTTGCTGCGGTCGCTGAAACTCGGTGCCGGCGCGTATCCTAAAGTGTTCCTGCTGGGCAAGGACGGCGAGACCAAACTGTCGGCCTCGGGCGATGAAGCGAAATCGGTGGACCTGAAGAAAATCTTCGACACGGTTGACGCGCTGCCGGCCAGCGAAAAGGAAATCAGCGCACCGACGGTCGCTGAAACCAAGGCCACCGCCGCCGAACCGGCAGCAAAGAAAGGCGAGAAGGGCGCCAAGGCGAGTAAACCGGCGAAACCGAGCAAGCCACCGGAAATGCCGGATGATTGATTGAGGCAGGCTCTGAATAAAAAATGGCGAACGTCTTAAACGATCGCCATTTTTTTGTCCGCGGGAATGGCCACGATACTTTGAACATCAGGGCAGGAGCTGACGGATGACATTGACCAGAATCGGAGAAAAAGCCGCAAGCTGGCCATTCTTGGGAGTCAGCATGTCATCAAGGAGAATGCCCAGAAGCTCTTCATCTTCAAGGTCATCGGGTTGCATGCCTCCTGTAAAGATCAACTGATCAACCAGTTGTTTCCGTGCCCCTATGAGTCCGCGATTGCTTTCTTCGGTATGACCGAGATTCAAAATTTCCAGAGCCGAATTTGCGCGTTCAGTTTTGCCGGTCACTCTGCCGGACAGATAAAACTTCAATTCCGACTCGCATTCCTCCATCAAGGGCGTCAGATCTAGTGGGCGCGTGCCTCGATGATGTCCACATTGATTCTGGCGCTGACAACTGGCGACGATGTTGGTGAACTCCAAGGTGCGATTGGGAGCTTTATCCTGGGCCTCAACGTGCTCGTTATGTGAGTTGTCGCCTGCAATGGACTGGCAGCAATAGGCGCAAAGGCTGAACTGTTCCGTTATACAGGCCGTGCGCACGCTCACGCGTTCTTCGCCGGGCAGGTCCCGGTAACGTAATGTTGTGTTGGCGCGTTTCCATCTGATGAGTTGTTCCGGCTCGGTTCCCTTGGTGATCTTACGCACGGCGCAACTCCAGTTTGCGCAGCAACAGCGCAGCTTTCGCCAGTTCGATATGACCGTCCGGAAGTTCTTCTGCCAGTTCGGCGAATAGTTTTTGTGCGGTTTCCAGATCACCGTCCTGCAAGCGTTCGAGCAGTGCGTTCAAGCGTTTTTGAACGTCGCTGTTACGGATGTCGGTGTCCATGACTTCCAGCAAAACCTGATTGGCATCAAGTCCGTACAGGCCGTTGTGTTCGTGGAGTTCACCGTCATTGAGTACGTAAACCAGCACATCCTTGGCGTCGCTGATGACCAGTGGCGAGTGGGTGGTCAGTACGAACTGACAGTTGGGGAAGGTTTCGCTCAGTTGGCGGATCAGACTGCGTTGCCATTTCGGGTGCAGGTGCAGATCCACTTCGTCGATCAGCACGATGCCGTCCCCGTGGAGCGGGTTGTCCAGCGACTGGTTCATCATTGCCAGGCGGCGGGCGATATCACCGACCAGCGCCATCATCGACTTCTCGCCTTGCGAGAGTTGGGCGACGTTGAGGGTGACGCCGTCCTTGTCGATAGCCATGTGCAGGCGCGGCTTACGTTGCACGCGCAGGTTGGTGAAGCCGGGCATGAAAGCGGCGATGGCGGAGCGGACGGCGGTTAGCTGACGGTCGCGGGAAGAGGCTTTCAGGTTGGACAGGGTTTTCCAAACATCACTTTCATAGCCGAACTTTATGGAGATTTCGGCCAGTGCAGTGTCGGAAATGCCGGTCTCGTTTTCGCTGTCTTCGCGTTCGCGGAACCACTCGAAGAAGCGGCGGAAGTCTACGCCTCGGTTGAGCGAGTTGTCGTAACCGTCGAGTTGGTCGAAGGTGTGTTTGGTTTTGATTTTTAAAGGGATTTCGAGAACGGAACGTTCGACCGGGTAGTAGGCTATTAATGGAAGCGAAGCTTTGTCATCGGTCGTTAGCAGAGTTCGATAGTGGTCTGCAAGTTGACTCGCTTGCACTAGTTCGCTATGGAGTGCGGTCTTTCGCCCTTGCCTGCCGCGTGCAATACCCCATCCGAACAAATGTCTTTTCGATTGCACTTCGGAAAGGTCGGAGCTGCGAAGTAGATAGTCGGCAGCGACCGTTGAGATGTAAGCGTCGGTAGCGCTGTTCTGAATGTCTCCTTCAGAGATATGGTTGCCATTGCCTTTCTCGGTACGAATCCTTGCGACCAGCCAGCTTAGGGCAGTGGCAAGCGATTTCAAAAGGGTGGTCTTTCCTGCACCGTTGTTCCCCACTAGAACTGTCACGTTCGATGTGTGCTTACCTGTGGGTGCTAGCAGAATGCTCAGATCTTTGAACCGACCTACATTCCTGAGACTGAGACCTCTGATTTCCATTAAATCGCCCTTTGACGGTCAGCGGGGTTAAATATCGTATTCATTATGTCATCGCTAGCTACGGATTGATTCGATGCAGTTTAGATACATCCACTCCGGTCGGTCATCCATGTGAATAGTTGCCGCATATTCCTATCAAAGTGGCCTGCGTAAGGGCCTTCAACCCTGTCGGAAATTTCCTTCAAAGCGCGGCGGCGTTGGTGAACTGGTGGCTTGGGTTGAACGCCGATAACCTCTTCGGGCCGCTGCAAAATCAGCGGCCGGATGTGGAAGTCCGGTTTGCAGACTCATTCACCAAGCCCCGTTATGCGCATGGCGACATCTTTTATGTCAACATCGCTAACTTATGGTGGCTGTATGCGGGAGCGCTTTCGAGTGCGCCGGGTTCGGGTGATTGGCTCGGTCTTCCACACCTGCGTGCAGCTGCCACCTTCATGTGGAAGTGAGATGAGTAGCGTTTTCAGCAATCCCCATTGGAGTTTTATCCATGAAGAAAACGGATGTCGAATCACCTGAAGTTTCCACCGACTCAACCAAACCCCGCTATATCCCCATCACCGGCATCGACTGCCCGATCCCCTTTCTCCTGATCGACCGCGAAGCCCCGGTAGATGTACTCCACGGCACCGCCGCCTACCGCTTGCGCAGCGTGACGCAGTTGTTGGAAACCCTCTCGCTCGGCGACGGCATCGGCCACGATGCCTTGTTGCTGCAGGATTTCGCCCGGGTGCTGGCAATCCCTCTGCGCGACAGCTGCGACCTGATGGATGTATTGGGCTGGAAGCTACAGGCGTAGTTTTCAATCCCCTCAAATAAAAATGGGCGACCTTCACAGGTCGCCCATTTTTCATGGTCCGATTACCGGGTGAGCTCACCCAGAATCTTGTGCGCAATCTTCACCCGCTCCGCATTCGGGTAGTTCCGGTTCGCCAGAATCACGATCCCGACTTTCTTCGACGGCACGAACGCGACGTAGGCGCCGTAGCCTGCAGTGGAACCGGTCTTGTTCAGCAACACGTTCGCCGGCTCAGGTTGTGGCGGATTCAGCCATTTGACCTTGTGCGCTTCCATGGCCATCGACGTCGAGTTGCCGTCCAGCAAGCGGTCGAGGCTGATCGGGTAGGTGTAGCGTTCCCAGCCCAGGCCCTGAGTCATGTCGCCGACGGTGTAGTAGCCGGTGTGGGTGAGGGCGATGGCTTTTTGCACGGGTGATTCGAGTTTGGCGGTGTCGAGGTTGGCCTGGACATATTGCAGCAGATCCGCGGCGCTGGTTTTTACGCCGTAGGCTTCGGAGTCGAGGGCGCCGGGGCTGACTCGAATCGGTTTGTTGTTCTTGTCATAGCCTTGGGCGTAGAGCTTTTGTTCAGACGCCGGCACCGACAGGAAGGTGTGCTTGAGCCCGAGTTTCGGCAGCAGGGTTTGAGTCATGACCTGATTGAACGGTTGGCCAAGGCTTTTCGCCGCCAGATAGCCGAACAGGCCGATGCTCGGGTTGGAATACAGGCGATGGCTGCCGGCCGGAAAAGTCGGTTTCCACTGTTGGTAATAGCCGAGCATCTTGTCGGAAGAATCCGCAGCATCCGGGAATTGCAATGGCAGGCCGCCGGCGCTGTAAGTGCCCAGTTGCAGCAGGCTGATGTGGTCAAAAGCGCTGCCTTTCAGCTCGGGCCAGTGCTGGCTGGCCTTGTCGGAGAATTCCAGTTTGCCGCTGGCCTGGGCGTAGGCGGCGAGGGTTGCGGTGAAGGTTTTGCTCACCGAGCCGATTTCGAACAGGGTGTTTTCACTCACCGGTTGCCCGGTGCTTTTGTCGGCGACACCGTAGTTAAAGTAGTGCACCTTGCCCTCGACGGTCACGGCCACGGCCAGCCCCGCGATGTTCTGTTGCTGCATGACCGGGGTCACGGTGGTCTTGACCAGCGCCTGCAACTGATCGTCGGTTTGCTGGGCAGCCATGCACGCGGTGGCGCCGAAAAGCAGGCCGAAAGCGCTGCAGGAAATGAATTTGCTCGGGGTGATGAAGGACATGAGTGAACCACTCTCCATGAGTGTTGAGGGTGATATCCCGCTACACTGCGGGAGATTTTGTTGTTGGGCAGCTGATCAGCGCCGACAATTTAGGCAGTCTGGCACTCGTCGACAAACGATGATATTTCGGATGAGCCATTAGAAAAATTTGGGACTGGGCATGATTCGACCTCAATTGCCGCTCAATGCACTGCGCGCGTTCGAAGCTTCGGCGCGTCATCTGAGCTTTACCCGTGCCGCCGTGGAGTTATGCGTGACTCAGGCGGCGGTGAGCCATCAGGTGAAAAGCCTCGAAGCGCAACTCAACGTCACCCTGTTCAAACGCCTGCCCCGCGGGCTGATGCTGACCAGTGAAGGCGAGACCCTGTTGCCGGTTTTGACCACGTCGTTCGATCATATCGCGCAGATGCTCGAGCGGCTGGCCGGCGGTCAGTATCGGGAAATGTTGACCGTGGGTGCCGTCGGAACCTTTGCGGTCGGTTGGCTGCTGCCACGGCTGGCAGACTTCCAGGCGAAACATCCGCTCATAGATTTGCGGCTGTCGACTCACAACAACCGGGTGGACGTCGCGGCTGAGGGGCTGGATTACGCGATTCGTTTTGGTGCCGGAGCGTGGCATGGCATCGAGGCAACGCGTCTGCTCGACGCTCCGCTATCGGTACTGTGCGTACCGGAAATTGCCCGGCAGCTGCACACCCCGGGCGATCTGCTGCAACAACGCTTGCTGCGTTCCTATCGCACCGATGAGTGGCCGGAGTGGTTTCACGCCGCAGGCCTGGCCACCCACGCGGCGCCGCCGCAAAGCATTGTCTTCGATTCGTCGCTGGCGATGATGGAGGCCGCGCTTCAGGGCAGCGGGGTGGCGTTGGCACCGCCGCTGATGTTCGCCCGGCAACTGGCGGCGGACGTGATTCGTCAGCCGTTTGCGATTGAAATCACCACCGGCAGTTATTGGTTGACGCGCTTGCAGTCACGGCCGGAGACGGCGGCGATGACGGCGTTCAAGCAGTGGCTGGTACAAAACTCTGCCTGACACAAGTCCCCTCCTGTGGGAGCGGGCTTGCTCGCGAAGGCGGCGTGTCAGTCAACTCAAATATTGACTGATGCACCGCCTTCGCG
>NZ_JASCPO010000257.1:0-7488 GCF_029960145.1 Pseudomonas sp. PS01299
GAGCCTGCTCGCGATAGCGGTGTGTCAGGCACATTGATTGTGAATGTGGCACCGCCATCGCGAGCAGGCTCACTCCTACAGGGGATTCGCGGTGTTTTCTGCAACTCATTTCAACTCTGGAACACCACCATGAAGATCACCCCGATCCTCACGCAGCTGCGTGGGCAATGCCCAAGCCTTGCCAACCACATTGCGGTGGGTGTCGATCTGGCGTTGCTGCAAGGCAACGCTGATCTGCCGACACCCTCGGCTCATGTTCTGCCCCTGGCGGATCTCGCGAGCACCAGCACCGCACAAAACCTCACCGCGCAACCGATCCGCGACCGCTTCGAAATCGTCCTGGCGCTCGACGCCAGCGACAGCACAAAAGCGCTGGATCTGTTGCACGACCTGCGCGCCGAACTGTGGCGCGCGCTGGTGGGATTCAAACCGGGCACCGACTACAGCGCCATCGTCTACGACGGCGGCGAGATGGTCTCGATCAACAGCAGCCGGGCCTTCTATCGGCTGCGCTTTTTTACCGAGTTCCAGCTCGGCCGCAATCTGCCGAGTCAGCCTGCGGAGAGTTGGCACGAACGTGAACTGGACGGTTTGTCGTCCTTTACCGGGGTCACCGTGCGGGTCGATGCGATCGACCCGGCCGACCCCAATCTGAAACACCCGGGCCCTGACGGGCGCGTGGAACTGACTTTCTCTGGAGACGTAACCCCATGAGCAATCGCATCACCGTACTGCCGGCCGCTGGCCGTGCCGTGCCTGACCCGGAAGCGGGCGATCTGCTGCCCAAAGAAGGCCGTGAAGTGCTGGACAGCGCCTGGTGGCGCCGACGTCTGGCCGACGGCGATATCACTCTAAAAACCGTAAAAGTCAAAGCACAGGGAGCCAAATAATGGCGATCGGATTCAGCAACATCCCCGCGGACATTCGTGTACCGCTGTTCTATGCCGAAATGGACAACTCGGCCGCCAATAGCGCGACTTCGGCCATGCGCCGTTTGATCGTCGCTCAGGTCAACGACAACATCGCCCCGACCGAAGTCGGCAAACTGGTGCTGGTCTCCAGCGTCGCCCTGGCAAAAAGCATCGGCGGTCAGGGCTCGATGCTCGCCTCGATGTACGAGACCTTCCGCAAGGCCGACCCGATCGGCGAGATCTGGTGCCTGCCGCTGCACAACACTGAAGGCGCCATCGCCAAAGGCGTGCTGACCCTGACTGGCACTGCGACTCAGGCTGGCGTGCTCAACCTGTACGTCGCTGGTGTGCGTGTGCAGGCCACCGTGGTCAACGGTGCCACCGCTGCTCAAGCGGCTACCGCACTGGCACAGAAAATCAACGCCACCGCCGATCTGCCGGTGAGCGCTGCGGCTGCTGAAGGCCTGGTCACTCTGACCGCCAAATGGACCGGCGACAGCGCTAACGACATCAGCCTGCAGTTCAATCGCCTGGGCAAGAGCAACGGCGAAGAAACCCCGGCCGGCCTGACCACTGCGATCACCGCCATGACCGGCGGCGCCGGTGTACCGGACCAGGTCGCAGCCGTGGCTGCACTGGGTGACGAGCCGTTCGAGTTCATCGCTCTGCCGTGGTCGGATCTGTCGACCCTCAATACCTGGCAAGCAGTGATGGATGACAGCACCGGTCGCTGGTCCTGGGCCAAGCAACTGTTTGGTCACGTCTACAGCGCCAAGCGCGGCACCGTCGGTACGCTGGTCGCTGCTGGTCAGGCACGTAACGATCAGCACATGACCATTCAGGCGCTGGAGCCGGGCGTACCGCAACCGTTCTGGGTACAAGCTGCCGCATTGGCTGCGCGCACCGCGGTGTTCATCTCCGCCGATGCCAGCCGTCCGACCCAAAGCGGCAGTCTGCCGGGTGTTGATCCGGCGCCGGCCAGCGAGCGATTCACCCTGACCGAGCGTCAATCGCTGCTCAACTACGGCATTGCCACCGCGTACTACGAAGGCGGTTACGTGCGCATTCAGCGTTCGATCACCACCTACCAGAAGAACGCTTACGGTCAGGCTGACAACTCCTACCTGGACAGCGAAACCATGCACCAGTCGGCGTTCATCGTGCGTCGTCTGCAAAGCGTGATCACCAGCAAGTACGGCCGGCACAAACTGGCTTCCGACGGCACCCGTTTCGGCGCCGGCCAGCCGATCGTCACTCCGGCGACCATTCGCGGCGAGCTGATCGCGCAGTACGCCAAGCTGGAACTGGAAGGCCACGTGGAGAACGCCGAGCTGTTCGCCGAGCACCTGATCGTCGAGCGCGACGTGCAGGACCCGAGCCGCGTGAACGTGCTGTTCCCGCCGGATTACATCAACGGTCTGCGCGTGTTCGCACTGCTCAACCAATTCCGTCTGCAATACGACGACGCGGCCTGATCGCCGCGTTTGGCCGTAAGCATTCAGCCCACTCCGGTGGGCTTTTTTATTTGAAGGGAGTAACACCATGGGTCAAGTGATTGCAGGCACCTGCTACGTCAAAGTCGACGGTGCACAACTGACTATCAACGGCGGCTGCGAAGCCCCGCTGATGGCCGTCAAACGCGAAACCGTCGTACCGGGTTTCTACAAGGAAACCGACGTCGCGCCGTCGTTCAAAGTGACCGCGCTGCACACCGCCGACTTCCCGCTGAAGAAGCTGATCGAAGGCACCGACATCACCGTTACCTGCGAATTCAGCAACGGCAAAGCCTACGTGCTGGCCGGTGCCTATCTGGTCGAAGAGCCGGTTTCCAAGGGCGACGACGCCACCATCGAACTGAAATTCGAAGGCATCAAGGGGACCTGGCAATGAGCGGCGCCGTGAAGCTTCAGGTTGCGATCGAAGCTCACGGCGAGCCCCTGACCGAACTCGTCCTGCGCCGTCCGACGGTGCAGGAAGTGCGAGCGATCAAGGCGCTGCCGTACAAGATCGACAAGAGCGAAGAAGTCAGCCTCGACATGGACGTGGCGGCCAAATACATCGCCGTGTGCGCCGGTATTCCACCGTCGTCGGTCAACCAGCTCGATCTGGCTGACCTCAACGCGCTGAGCTGGGCCGTTGCGAGTTTTTTCATGAGTGCGGCGTCGGAGCCATCACCGACCTGATCGCAGTCGCCTATGACCTGGCCTGGTTCTGGAAGGTTGACCCCGAACAGATGATGGCCAGGCCACTGGATGTGCTCCGCGAATCGCTGGAGCACGCGCAACGGATCAATGCGATGCAGCAGGTGCAGTGATGGCAGACGAAGAAAAGAAAGTGCAAACACCGGTGCTGATCACGGGCATCGATGAACTGTCGCCCAAACTCGGCGCCCTGCGAGTAAAGGTCGAGAGCTTCAAGAAAAATCTCGAACAGACCGGCCTCGGGAAACTGGATATCAGCGGTCTGTTCAAGGGCGGCAGCGTGATCACGCCGTTCGTGGACGGGATCAAATCGGCGGCAGCGTTTCAGGGCAAATTGACTGAAGTCAGCGAGACGGCGAAAACCGTGGACCTGCCTGCGGCGCCGAAAGTCGCTGCACAAAACATGAACGTGTTCAGTGCGTCGATGGAAAAGGTTTCCGCTGCTGTTGACGCGGCGCTGGTGCCGGCAGTCGGTGCGTTGGTCGTCGGGCTTGAGCCAATGCTGACTCAGGTCGCCAGCCTGCTTGCCGAGAACCCGCAACTGGTGGAAGGCCTGGCTGCGGGGGCTATCGCCTTCTCGGCGATGCAGACCGCGGTCACCGGCGCCACGCAAGTGTTCGATGTCATGAGCATGGTGCTCAAGACCAATCCGATCATGCTCATCGCCATGGGCATCGCGGTGGCGGCCGGTTTGATCTATGCCAACTGGACGCCGATCAGTGCGTTCTTCAAAGGCATGTGGGAAGGCGTGAAAAACATCGGTGCGAGTGCGATGGCGACGTTGCGCTCGATTCTTGACTGGCGACCACTGGATGCACTGGCGGCGCTGTGGTCACCGGTCGTGGGATTCTTCTCGGGCATGTGGGACGAGGTCAAAGCCGTCACTGCGCCGGTCATCGACTTCTTCAAATCGGTGTTCTCGTGGACGCCCGCCGGCATGATCCTGGAAAACTGGGCGCCGCTGACGGGGCTGTTTTCGGCGATCTGGGAACTGCTCAAGGCCTTGAGTGTGCCGGTGATGGCGTTCCTCAGAAACCTGTTCGACTTCTCGCCGATGCAAATGATCAACAGTGCGTGGGGTGGCGTTGTCAGGTTCTTCGAGCCGATGTTCGATGGCCTGCGAAAAGTCGCGCAACCGGCTAAAGAGTTTCTGGTGTCGTTGTTCGATTTCTCGCCCATGCAGATGATCACCAGCGCCTGGGGCGGAGTTGTTGCGTACTTCCAGCCGCTGTGGACGACTCTGCAATCGGCGGTGCAAAGCACCCGGGATACATTGCGGGCACTGTTCGATTATTTCCCGATGGAAATGATCACCAGCGCCTGGGGTGGTGTCGTCGGGTACTTCGAACCGATCTGGACGGCACTGCAAACCTCAGTGCAGCGGGTCAAAGGCTTTTTCAGCAGCCTGTTCGAGTGGTCGCCGCTGGAGCAGATTGCGCAGTACTGGCAGCCGGTCGGCGAAGTCTTTTCGGCGCTGTGGGATGTTGTGCTGGCGGCGTCTGCACCGGTCGTGGACTTTCTGCACACCCTGTTCGAATGGAAACCTCTGGATCAGATCATCGAGAGCTGGGGGCCGATTGTCGGGTGGTTCGGCGAGTTGTGGCAAAAGCTGCAAACCGTCATCGCGCCGATCAAGGAGCTGTTCGACGGAGGTTTCGCCGGGTTGATCGCCAAGGTCACCGGCAAGGTCGAAACTCTGACCCAAGCGCAGCGCCAGACCAATGCCGAAGGCAAGGGTGAGCTGGCGCCGGCATTCTTTGGCGCGAGTAGCGCCCCTGCTGGAAACGGAACGCTGCAAGGCGGATCGCTGCCACAAACCTCCAGCGCCCTGATCCAGCAAAGCGCGGCCAACAACCGTACGCAACTCGAAGGCGGCCTGACCGTGCGCTTCGAAAATGCACCGGCGGGGCTGCGCACCGATCAACCACAAACCAATCAACCGGGCCTGGCGCTGTCTTCGCGCATCGGCTATCGCTCGCTGTCGGCAGGAGGTTCCAATGAACTGGCGTGACCGTTTGTTGCCGGCATCGTTTCGCGGTGTCGGATTCTGGATCGATCAGGCGAAAACTCCGGTCGGTCGCAAAGGTCAGTTGCACGAATACCCGCAACGCGACCTGCCGTATTTCGAGGATCTCGGCCAGCAGGCCAAGACCCACGACCTGACGGCGTTCATCATCGGCGCCGATTGCCTGGAGCAGCGCGACAAGCTGCTCAAGGCCTTGGAGGCGGGCAGTGGTGAACTGGTGCATCCGTGGCTCGGACGCCTGCAAGTCAAGGTCGGCGAATGCGACATGACCCACACCCGCCAGGACGGCGGGCTGGTGACGTTCAGTCTGAAGTTTTACCCGGACCGGCCGTTGCCGTTTCCGACCGCCACGGTCAGTACGCAAAAAGTTCTGTTGGCCAAGGCTGACACTTTGTTGGGGTCGGCGGTGGCGCGCTTCGAGCAGGCGATGACGTTGATCAAGGCTGCGCGGATCGGCATCGCCAATCTGCGCAACAGCCTGACCGGCGTGTATGAGGTGATCAAAGAGCAGCTCAAACCGTTGATCGAGCAGTACCGGCAGATCACTGAACTGGTCAAAGCCGTCAAGGAGTTGCCCAAGGAAGTGGCGGCGGAGTTCAAAGGCTTGCTCGGCGATATCAAGGAACTCAAGGCATTCGCGAAGGAGGGCTACCGTGGCGTGATTGCCGACGTGTCCCAACAACTCGAAGCCATCCGCAAGGCTGATGCGCCGAAGATCACCACCGGCAAGGACACCAACGCGGCGGCACAAGCCATGGCCGATCTGGTGCAGGACACGGTGCTGGTCAAAGTCGCGCAATGGGTGGCATCGATGCCGGTGGCGACAAGCCCGGTGAAACTGTCATCGACACCTACGGTAGGGCAGCAGGCGACGAGCCCGGTGACCCGCCAGGAAGTCCCGGTCAGTGACGACATGCAGGCATTGCGTGACGCCGTGGCGGTGGCGATCAACCCGATGCTGGACAAGGCCGACCCGGCGCACTACCAGGCCATCAGCGATGTGAAAGAGGCGCTGCTTGCGCACCTCAAGGCCGTCGCGTCGTCGGGTGTGCGGCAAGTCAGCAAGTCGTTCCAGGAAAGCTTTCCGGCACTGGTGGTGGCCTACAAGTACCTTGGCGATGCGACGCGGGTCACGGAGATCACTCAACGCAACGGGATCACCCATCCTGGTTTCTCACCCAACGAAGTGAAAGTCTCCGGGGAGTAAACCATGAGCGAGATAGACAACCGTGTCACGCTGACCGTCAACAACATGGAATACGGCGGCTGGAAAAGCGTGGAAATCACCGCCGATCTTGAGCGCCAGTTCCGCACCTTCAAACTCGACATCACCTGGCAGTGGCCGGGGCAGACGGTGGATCAACGGATCAAACCGGGTGACCCGTGCGAAGTGAAAATCGGCCAGGACCTGGTGCTCACTGGCTACGTGTTCAAGGCCCCGATCAGTTACGACGGACGCCAGATCAGCCTGAGCATCGAGGGTAGCTCCAAGACTCAGGATCTGGTCGATTGCGCAGCCACCAACCGGCCGAACCAATGGCAGGAGCAACCGCTGCTGAGCATCGTCCAGGCTCTGGCGGCGGAATACTCGCTGTACGTGGTCAACGAAATTCCCGAGACCGCGCGGCTCGCCAAACACACCATCGTGCCGGGCGAAACGGTGTTCCAGTCGATCGATCGTCTGCTCTCGCTGTTCCGGGTGTTTTCCACTGATGACGAGCAAGGCCGGCTGGTGCTGGCCAAGCCCGGTAGTGGTGGTCGGGCCAGTGACGCGCTGGAGTTGGGCAAGAACATTCTGTCGGCGAACGCGCCGATGGATCAGAGCCAGGTGTTTTCTGAATACCGAGTGATCGGTCAGCAGAAAGGCTCGGACAATAAGAGCGGGGCGGCCGTCAGCGAGGTTCAATCCAGCGCGGCTGATCTGAGCTTCAAGCGCCGCCGCACCACGATCATCAACGAGGGCACCGCGCTGACGTTCGAGTTGGCCCAGCAACGCGCCCAATGGGAAAGCGCCACCCGCATGGGCCGGGCGCAGACCACCACCTATCAGGTGCAGGGCTGGCGTCAGTCCAATGGCGATCTGTGGCGCCACAACACGCTGGTGAAGGTCACGGATCCGGTGCTCGGTTTTGACGGCGACATGCTGATCTCCAAAGTCACGTATTCGCTCTCGGCGCAGGGCTCGGTGACCACGCTGCAAGTGGCGCCACCGCATACCTTCGATCCTGATCCCATCCCACCGAAAAAACCCCAGGCCTGACACCCATTCCCTGTGGGAGCGGGCTTGCTCGCGAAAGCGTCGGCAGGTCCAACATCCCATTGACTGACCCACCGCTTTCGCGAGCAAGCC
>NZ_JASCPO010000258.1:0-7463 GCF_029960145.1 Pseudomonas sp. PS01299
ATTGATGTAGTCAGGGCTGGCCCCTTCGCGAGCAAGCCCGCTCCCACATTTGAAATGCATTCCCCTGTGGGAGCGGGCTTGCTCGCGAAGAGGCCGGCCCAAACAACACAAATACCAGGAAGTGACCATGACCAGCACCGCCCAGCACAGTCAGGTTGTACAAAAGCAATTCGGTGAACAGGCCGCCGCCTACCTGAGCAGCGCTGTTCACGCTCAAGGCACCGAGTTCGCGCTGCTACAGGCTGAACTGGCCGGGCAGGGCGAAGCCCGGCTGCTGGACCTGGGTTGCGGCGCCGGTCATGTGAGTTTTCATGTGGCGCCACTGGTCAAGGAAGTGGTGGCCTACGACCTGTCGCAGCAGATGCTCGATGTGGTGGCCGCTGCGGCGGTTGATCGCGGCATGAACAACATTGCCACGGTCAACGGCGCCGCCGAGCGCCTGCCGTTTGCCGATGGTGAATTCGATTACGTGTTCAGCCGTTATTCGGCGCACCATTGGAGCGACCTCGGTGTGGCCTTGCGAGAGGTGCGCCGGGTGCTGAAACCGGGTGGCGTGGCAGCGTTCATCGACGTGTTGTCACCGGGCAGTCCGCTGTTTGACACTTACCTGCAAAGCGTCGAAGTGCTGCGCGACACCAGCCACGTGCGCGACTATTCCGCCGGTGAGTGGCTGCGTCAGGTCAGCGAGGCCGGGCTGCATACCCGCAGCACCAGCCGTCAGCGCCTGCGTCTGGAGTACCGCAGTTGGGTCGAGCGCATGCGCACGCCCGAAGTGATGCGCGCGGCGATCCGCCAGTTACAGCAGTCGATGGGCAACGAAGTGCGCGAATATTTTGAGATTGATGCCGACGGCTCGTTCAGTACAGATGTAATCGTACTGATGGCTGAGCGCTAAGAATTTTTCCGGGCGCGCCCTGAGTGGCGCACCGATTGAAGACACGAGGAAAGCATGAGCAAGCAGATTCTGATTCTCCCAGGTGACGGTATTGGTCCGGAAATCATGGCCGAAGCGGTCAAGGTGCTGGAGCTGGCCAACGACAAGTACAGCCTGGGCTTCGAGCTGAGCCATGACGTGATCGGTGGCGCCGCCATCGACAAGCATGGCGTGCCGTTGGCCGACGAAACCCTCGAGCGTGCCCGTGCTGCCGATGCAGTCCTGTTGGGCGCCGTGGGCGGCCCGAAATGGGACACCATCGAGCGTGACATCCGCCCTGAGCGCGGTCTGCTGAAAATCCGTGCGCAACTGGGCCTGTTCGGCAACCTGCGTCCGGCGATCCTCTACCCGCAACTGGCCGACGCTTCGAGCCTGAAGCCGGAAATTGTTGCCGGTCTGGATATCCTGATCGTCCGTGAGCTGACCGGCGGCATCTACTTCGGCGCGCCACGCGGCACCCGCACCCTGGAAAACGGCGAGCGTCAGTCTTACGACACCCTGCCGTACAGCGAAAGCGAAATCCGCCGTATCGCCCGCGTCGGTTTCGACATGGCCATGGTTCGCGGCAAAAAGCTGTGCTCGGTGGACAAGGCCAACGTGCTGGCGTCCAGCCAACTGTGGCGTGAAGTGGTCGAGCAGGTCGCCAAGGATTACCCTGAAGTCGAACTGAGCCACATGTACGTCGACAACGCCGCCATGCAACTGGTGCGCGCACCGAAGCAGTTCGACGTGATCGTCACCGACAACATGTTCGGCGACATTCTCTCCGACGAAGCCTCGATGCTTACCGGATCGATCGGCATGCTGCCGTCGGCCTCGCTGGATTCAAACAACAAGGGCATGTACGAGCCGTGCCACGGTTCGGCCCCGGACATCGCCGGCAAAGGCATTGCCAACCCGTTGGCGACCATTCTGTCGGTGTCGATGATGCTGCGTTACAGCTTCAATCTGCACGATGCGGCCGACGCCATCGAGAAAGCCGTCAGCGTGGTACTGGATCAAGGCTTGCGTACCGGTGACATTTATTCGGCCGGTTGCACTAAAGTCGGAACGCAGGAAATGGGTGACGCAGTAGTCGCCGCGCTGCGGAATCTGTAATCTCTCGGGCCCGCTGCGAAATTCAATACAAAGCAGCGGCCCACTTTTCAAGAAGGTGTAGTTGCGATGAAACGTGTAGGTCTGATCGGTTGGCGCGGCATGGTCGGTTCCGTGCTCATGCAGCGGATGCTGGAAGAGCAGGATTTCGATCTTATCGAGCCGGTGTTTTTCACCACTTCCAATGTCGGTGGCCAAGGCCCGTCCGTGGGCAAGGACATTGCTCCGCTCAAGGACGCTTACAGCATTGAAGAGCTGAAAACCCTCGACGTGATTCTGACCTGCCAGGGCGGCGACTACACCAGCGAAGTGTTCCCGAAGCTGCGCGAAGCCGGCTGGCAGGGTTACTGGATCGACGCGGCTTCCAGCCTGCGGATGAACGATGACGCCGTCATCATTCTCGACCCGGTCAACCGCAAGGTCATCGACCAGCAACTGGACGCGGGCACCAAGAACTACATCGGCGGCAACTGCACCGTCAGCCTGATGCTGATGGGCCTGGGTGGTCTGTTCGAGGCCGGTCTGGTCGAGTGGATGAGCGCCATGACTTATCAGGCGGCCTCCGGTGCCGGCGCGCAGAACATGCGTGAACTGATCAAGCAGATGGGCGCGACCCATGCTGCGGTGGCCGATCAGTTGGCCGATCCGGCCAGCGCGATCCTCGACATCGACCGTCGCGTGGCCGAAGCCATGCGCAGCGACGCGTACCCGACCGAAAACTTCGGCGTACCACTGGCCGGCAGCCTGATCCCGTGGATCGACAAGGAACTGCCGAACGGCCAGAGCCGTGAAGAGTGGAAGGCCCAGGCCGAGACCAACAAGATCCTCGGCCGCTTCAAGAGCCCGATCCCGGTCGACGGCATCTGCGTGCGCATCGGCGCCATGCGTTGCCACAGCCAGGCGCTGACCATCAAGCTGAACAAAGACGTGCCGATCGCTGATATCGAAGGGCTGATCAGCCAGCACAACCCTTGGGTCAAACTGGTGCCGAACAACCGCGACATCAGCATGCAGGAGCTGAGCCCGACCAAGGTCACCGGCACCCTGAACGTACCGGTGGGTCGTCTGCGCAAGCTGAACATGGGCTCGCAATTCGTCGGTGCCTTCACCGTCGGCGACCAACTGCTGTGGGGCGCGGCCGAGCCGCTGCGCCGCATGCTGCGGATCCTGCTTGAGCGTTGATCGCTTGAAGTCGTGAAAGAACCCGCGCCTTGTGAGAGGTGCGGGTTTTTTTATGTCTGAGGTTTTCCGGTGTCAGGTCTGGCGCCTTCGCGAGCAAGCCCGCTCCCACCCTTGAAATGCGTTCCCCCTGTGGGAGCGGGCTTGCTCGCGAAGAGGTCAGAACAGACACTGCAAGTCCCGCAGAAATTGCCTGCATGGCAGTCACCCGGTAAAGTGCCGCTCCCCCCGTTTCGCCAGAGGTAGAACCATGACCCAGACCCTTGATATTGCCGTCGTCGGCGCCACCGGTACTGTCGGCGAAACCCTCGTACAGATTCTCGAAGAGCGCGACTTCCCGGTCGGCAACCTGCACCTGCTGGCCAGCAGCGAATCCGCCGGCAGTTCGGTGCTGTTTCGCAACAAGAACGTGCGCGTGCGTGAAGTCGACGAGTTCGATTTCAGCAAGGTCAAACTGGTGTTCTTTGCCGCTGGCGCTGCCGTTTCCCTGAGTTACGCGGCGCGTGCCCACGCGGCCGGTTGCTCGCTGATCGATCTGTCCGGCGCATTACCGGCCGAGCAGGCGCCGCAAGTGGTGCCGGAGGCCAACGCCGAGGTCATTGCCGGTCTGAAAGCACCGTTCCAGGTCAGCAGCCCAAGCCCTTCGGCGACGACGCTGGCCGTGGTGCTGGCGCCGCTGCTCGATTTGCTCGAACTGCAATACGTCAACGTCACCGCCAATCTGGCCGTGTCCGCCCAAGGTCGCGAAGCTGTGACCGAGCTGGCGCGGCAGACCGCTGAGTTGCTGAACATGCGTCCGCTGGAGCCGACTTTCTTTGATCGGCAGATGGCCTTCAACCTGCTGGCCCAGGTCGGCACGCCCGACGCTCAAGGCCACACGCTGCTGGAAAAACGGCTGGTGCGCGAGTTGCGTCAGGTGCTGAAGCAGCCTTTATTAAAGATTTCCGCCACTTGCGTTCAAGCCCCGGTGTTTTTTGGCGATAGCTATAGCGTGACCTTGCAGTCAGCGAGTGCGGTTGACCTGGCAAAGGTCAACGCTGCGCTTGAGGATGCGCCCGGCATCGAGCTGGTTGAGGCCGGCGATTATCCGACTGCAGTGGGTGACGCGGTGGGGCAGGACGTTGTCTATGTCGGTCGGGTGCGCAGCGGTGTCGACGACCCGGCGGAACTTAATCTGTGGCTGACGTCAGATAACGTACGCAAAGGCGCCGCCCTGAATGCTGTGCAGGTCGCTGAATTGTTGATAAAAGACCTGCTGTAAAAGATACTTGGCAACAATTTGTCGACTGATTCTAGGTGAGCGCTATGCTTGCCCGGAGCACTTCATAACGTGTCACCCTCCGGGACTTTCCGGGGCATCAAAGAAATGATCGCGCGCGGCAGTCTGTCGTCGTCGCGCGCAATGCCTTACGGCAGCGGCAATCAACATCTTCTCGCTGGCCGAGGAACGTTCAAACAAAGGATGAGGCTATGGTTCAAGTTCGCAAACTGGTGTTAGCAATAGCGGCCGCCTCGGCGCTGTCCTCCGGTATGGCGCATGCCCTCGGGCTCGGGGAGCTGACCCTGAAGTCGACCCTGAACCAGCCGCTGGTGGCCGAGATCGAGCTGCTCGACGTCAAGGATCTCACCGCTGCCGAAGTGGTGCCGAGCCTGGCTTCACCCGAAGATTTCGCCAAGGCCGGTGTCGATCGCCAGGCCTTCCTCAACGACCTGACGTTCACCCCGGTGCTCAACGCCAGCGGCAAAAGCGTGCTGCGCGTGACTTCGAGCAAGCCGCTGTCGGAACCGATGGTGAAATTCCTCGTGCAGGTGATGTGGCCGAATGGCCGTCTGCTGCGCGATTACAGTGTGCTGCTGGATCCGTCGAAATTCTCGCCACAGACCGCTGACGCCGCCGCGCAACCGGCACCGTCGCAGACCATCACCGCACCGACCACCGGCGCCACGCACCCGTCGCAATACACCACCACGCCGCGCGACACCCTGTGGGAAATTGCCGCGAAGGCGCGCACCGGCGGTTCGGTGCAGCAAACCATGCTGGCGATTCAGGCGCTCAACCCGGATGCGTTCATCGACGGCAACATCAACCGGCTGAAAACCGGTCAGGTGCTGCGCCTGCCGGACTCGGTGGAAAGCACCGCGCTGCCGCAATCGAAAGCGATTGCCGAAGTCGCCGCGCAGAACGAAGCCTGGCGTCAGGGTCGTCGCTATGTGGCCAAGCCGGGTACCGGCCAGCAGCAGCTCGATGCCACCAAGCGTGGTCGCAGCAATGTCGGCGCCGGCCAGAATGCCAAGGACAACCTGAGTCTGGTCTCTGCCGAAAACGCCAAAGGGCGTAGCAAAGGCCCGGCCGGCGATGCCAAGGCGTTGAGCAACAAGCTGGCGGTGACTCAGGAAAGCCTCGACACGACCCGTCGTGACAACGAGGAACTGAAAAGCCGCATGGCCGATCTGCAAAGTCAGCTGGACAAGCTGCAACGCCTGATCGAGCTGAAGAACAATCAACTGGCGAAGATGCAGGCCGAAGGCCCGGGCGCTGCGCCAGCCGCCACTGCTGCCGTACCGGCGATCACCGCCGAACTGGCTGCAACCCCTCCAGCCACCCCGGCAGAAGCGGCGCCAACACCAGAATCGGCGATTGCGCCACCGGTCGACACGCCTGCCGAGACGCCAGTGGTTGCGCCAAAACCGGTAGTCGATGAAGACAAAACCTTCAATGAACTGCTGACCAATCCGATCCTGCTGGGTCTGATCGGTGGCGGTGCGGTGGTGTTGCTGCTTCTGCTGTTGCTGCTGGCCCGTCGCCGCAAAGCCCAGCAGGAAGCCGAGAAACACCTGCGCATGGCCCGCGCTCTGGCGGAAGAGCAAGAGTTCTCCGCCGAGCAGGATCTGCCGGAAAGCAGCTTCGAAGGCCTGGAAACACCTGCTGCCAGCGTCAAGCTCAACACCCCGGCACCTGCGCCAGCGCCTGCTGCGGTAGTGGCTCCGGTGGTGATGGCTGAGCCGATTGCCGCGCCATTGGTCGCACCGTCCGCCGAGCGTTCCGATGACGTGCTGGACAAGGCTCAGTCGCACATCAATGCCGGTCGCCTGAATCAGGCCGCAGCGTTGCTGGAAGAGGGCGTCAGCCTCGAGCCGCAACGCAGTGATCTGCGTCTGAAGCTGATGGAAGTCTACGGTCAGCAGGGTGATCGCGATGCGTTCGTGGGTCAGGAGCGTCAGTTGGTGGCCAACGGTGATAACTTCGCCAAGGTCGAAGAGCTGAAAAAACGCTTCCCGGCCATGGCGGTCGTCGCTGTCGCGGGTCTGGCTGCAGCGGCAGCCGCCGCCGAACTCGATGCGCAATACGTCAAGGAGCTGCTGCTCGACGAGCCAGAGGCGCCTGCGCCTGAGCCTGCGGCGGACGACCTGGATAGCGCGTTCGACCTGAGCCTGGACGATCTCGACAACATCACTCCGGTTGAGCCTGCACCTGTTGTTGAGCCTGAAGCTCCGGTGGAGCTGGACGAGTTCCCGGCCGACGACGATCTGAGCTTTGAATCGGTGCTGCAACAGCAGACCGAGATCAAAGAGAACCTCGACGACCTGTCGGACTTCGACCTCGATCTGGATCTGGGTGCCGAGCCTGCGCCAGCTCCGGCGGCGGATCTGGCGGATGATGACTTCCTGCTGGATCTGGACGAAGGCGTGAAAGATCTGTCGCCGGCCGAGCCTGTGGTCGCCAACGAAGTGCCACAGGACGATCTGGAGCTGCCGGCGGATTTCGATCTGTCGCTGGCTGATGAAATGGACAGCAACCCGGCGGCCGAGCCTGACGCATTCGCAGCGGAACTGAATGACGTCAACGCCGAGCTGGATCGCCTGTCGCAGAGCATCGCCGAGCCGACCTTCACCGAAGCCGATGCGGCCATGGGCGATGATCTGGGCGAGGACGATTTCGACTTCCTCGCCGGCACCGACGAAGCCGCGACCAAACTCGATCTGGCCCAGGCCTACATCGATATGGGCGACAGCGACGGCGCACGCGACATCCTCAACGAAGTGTTGACCGAGGGTGACGAAAAGCAGCGTGGCGAAGCCAAGGAAATGCTTTCGCACCTGGCATGAGCCAGCGTCAGCAGTAAACGGAACGGCAGCCCATCGAGGCTGCCGTTTTTGTTTGGGCTGGATTTCTGTGGTGCCTGATCGACCGCCTTCGCGAGCAAGCCCGCTCCCACATTTGGAATACATTCCTCCTGTGGGAGCGGGCTTGCTC
>NZ_JASCPO010000259.1:0-7452 GCF_029960145.1 Pseudomonas sp. PS01299
CCTGCTCGCGATAGCGGAGTGTCAGCCAGAAATGAATTGACTGACCTGACGCCATCGCGAGCAGGCTCACTCCTACAGGGTCTGTGTTCTCAACCGAGCAACCTGGTGGCGGTGTGTCAGGCACCATCAAGCGTGCGGCGGACCTTGTCCAGCAGTTCGCTGATCTGGAACGGCTTGATCAGCATTTCCATGCCACTGCCCAGGAACACCTGGCGATTGATCGCGGTCTCGGCATAACCGGTCATGAACAGAATCGGCAGGCTTTCACGCCAGCCCCGCGCCACGTCCGCCAGTTCCCGGCCGCTCATGCGCGGCAGGCCGACGTCGCTCAGCAGCAGGTCGATCGTCGGGTCATTCTGCAAGCGCTCCAGCGCGGTTTCGATATCCGCCGCCTGCGTGCAGCGGTAACCCGCGTCTTCCAGCACTTCGGTGACGAACATACGCACTGCCGGCATGTCTTCGACAATCAGGACATGCTCGCCGGCACCCTGCGGATCCACCTTCGGCGCCGGGATGTCGGCGCCGGTCGGGTCGTTCGTCGCCGGCAGCATGATGGTCACTTCGGTGCCACGCCGTGCCACGCTGCGGATGTGCGCATCGCCACCGGACTGGCGGGCGAAACCGTAGATGGTCGACAACCCCAGACCAGTACCCTGGCCCAGCGGTTTGGTGGTGAAGAACGGATCGAACACCTTGTCGATCACACTGTGCTCGATACCGGTGCCGTCATCGCGCACCGACAGCGCGACATACGCACCATCGGCCATGTTCGGGTCGCCGTGGGAATACGCGGCATAGGTGTTGACCCAGATATTGCCGCCTCGGGGCAGCGCATCCCGGGCGTTGATGACCAGATTCAGCACCGCGCTTTCCAGCTGTACCGGGTCGACCAGGGCAATCGCCGGTTTGTTGGTCAGTTCAAGTTTGAGGGTGATGCGTTCGCCGATGGTGCGCACCAGCAATTCTTCCAGCGAGCGCACCTGCTCATTGATGTCTACCGGCCGGGTATCCAGTGGCTGTTGGCGGGCGAAGGCCAGCAGACGATGAGTGAGCGAAGCCGCACTCATCGCTGAATTCAGCGCTGCTTCAGCATAGAGCTGCACTTTGTCGGGCCTGGCATCGGCGATGCGTTTCTGGATCAGTTCGAGGCTGGTGATGATCCCGGTCAGCAGATTGTTGAAGTCGTGGGCGATGCCCCCGGTGAGCTTGCCCAGTGCGTCCATTTTCTGCACTTGCAGCAACTGCGATTCGGCGCGCACCCGCTCGGCGACTTCCTTGGCCAGTTGTGTGGTGGTGTCGTCCAGCTGTGCCAGGTGCGAGCGTTCGCGGTGGCGATGCTCGGTGACGTCTTCGACGAATACCAGGCTCAGTTGCGGTGTGCGGTACGGGGAAATCTGCCACTCGGTTTCGCGGACCTCGCCCTGTACGCGCATGTTCAACGTGCCTTTCCAGCGCTCGCCATCGACCAGCCGCAGGCGCAACTCGTTGAGGATCGCGCCCTGGTCTTGGTCAAAGCACTCGCTGAGAGTTTCCGGGTTGCGGTTGTCTTGAATCATCTGCGTGAAGGCGTGGTTGCATTCATGCACTTTCAGGTTGGCATCGAGCACGGCAATCGGCGCCGAGACGTTGACGAAAATCTCGCGAAACCGGGCCTCGCTCTCACGCAGCGCGTTTTCGGTATCACGTACCCGCAGCAGAGTGCGCAGGGTCGCCAATAGCACGTCCGGGTCTACCGGGTGAATCAGGTAGGCGTCGGCCCCGGCGTTCAGGCCGGTGATGATGTCGCCGGTCTGGATCGACGCCGCAGACACGTGGATCACCGGCAGCAGCGCGGTGCGTGCATCAGCACGCAAGATGCGCACGATGTCGAAGCCGCTCATGTCCGGCAGGTTGACGTCGAGGATCAGCGCATCGAGTGGCTCGCTCGCGATCAGCGCCAGGCCTTCGCTGCCGGTGCCGGCCTCCAGCACCTCGTAGTCATGGCGCTCCAGGCGCCGGCGCAAGGCGTAGCGGGTGGCGGCGTTGTCGTCGACGATCAATAGACGGATGTCACGTTTCATCGACGTTCTCCAAGGCGAGCGCCAGCGGAATGATCACGAAAAAGGTCGAGCCGACCCCCGGCGTGCTGTCCATCCCGACCTCGCCGCCGAGCAGAGCAGCGAAGCGCTTGCACAAGGACAAGCCGAGGCCGGTGCCGCGCAGACGTTTCTGCAGCGGCGAGTCGACCTGGGAGAAGTCCTCGAACAATGCACCGTGCAGCTCCGGCGCGATACCGATCCCGGTGTCGCTGACGGCAAAACGTACTTTGTCCGAGCCTTCCAGGCGCGCCGAAACCCGCACTTCACCGCGGGTGGTGAATTTCAGCGAGTTGGAAATGAAGTTGCGCAGAATCTGCCCGAGTTTTTTGTCGTCGGTGTACAGGCGTGGCAGGCCGACCGGCTCTTCGAAAATAAGGTCCACCGCCGACGCATCGACGATCGGCCGGAACATCCCGCGCAGGGCGGAGAACAGGTCGAACATGTCGAACCATGCCGGGGAAATAGTGATCCGCCCGGCTTCGATCTTCGCCAGATCGAGCAAGTCATCGACCATGTCGCTGAGTTCACGCGCGGCGCTGCTGACGAACGCCACCTGCTTGTGCTGCTCGGGGCTGAGCGGGCCGTCGAGTTCGTCAGCCAGCAGGCTGTTGATGCTGAGGATCGAGCCGAGCGGGGTGCGGAACTCATGGCTCATGTACGACAGAAAGCGGCTTTTCAGGTCCGAAGCCTGCCTCAGTTCTTCCGCCTGGGTGTCGAGTTCGGCGTAGAGCGCCAGCACGCCCTGGTTGGTCTCGTCGAGTTCTGCGCGCAGGGCGGCGGTCTCGCTCTGCAATCGGGCGATCAGCGCAGCCTGTTCGGCGGCATTCAGGGTTGGCGACTCAGCCATGGGCGGCCTCCAGGGCAACGACCAGTACCGTTACATCGTCGCGCCCGCGACAGAAATCGCGGTGCAGGACGCTGGCTATCACGGCGGGATGGCGATGCACCAGACCGGGGTAGTCTTGAAGGTTCCAACGGGACTGCAAGCCGTCGCTGTACATGATCAATAGATGTCCGTTCACGTGAGCATAGTCAAAGGGCTGGGCTTTCCGGTATTGGCCGCCGACGATGCCCGGATGCGAGGCCAGCCCGCGCGACTTGTCGGCGGTGATCAGGCTGGCGCCGATGTTGCCCACCCCAGTAAAGGTCAGGCCGTCGCGGGCGGCATTGTACTGGGCGAACGCGGCGGCGCCGCCACGGCTGCCGATCATGTCGCGGTGCATATCCTCCATCAGCAGCACCGGACTGGCGAACGGGGTCTCGGCGAACACCCGCTCGCCGGCCTTGGCCGCGCGTTCGGCATCCTCTCCGTGGCCGAGGCCGTCGATGATCAGCGCGCTGACATTCGCGCCGTTGTACGCCAGGTGCCAGGTGTCGCCACACGCCGGATCGTTGTGCAGCGAATGCTGGCTGACGCCGTAGCGCAAGTCCGGTTGGCGGTCGCCGCGCGGATATAGACGCGCCAGCAGCACCGCGCCACGGGCATCGGCGTGCACGTCGAAGACCTCGGTCTGCCGCGCCACGGCACCCAGACCGATACCCTGGGTGCCACCGGTGGAAAAACCATCGGTCAGGCAGGCGTCCAGATCAAAGCCCTGTGCGCGATCGACCGCGAGCATCTCGATGCCGAATCCGCCGGGGCGCGGCAACAGCCGCAGGTGAACTTCGCCGCGGCTGGCGTGCTTGAGCACGTTGCTGGCCAGTTCGGTGGCGACCAGCGCCACCCGCCCGGCATCGGTTGCATCAAAACCGTGTTGCTCGGCGAGCCGTTGCGCGGTGCGCCGGGCATGGCCGATCTGGCTGCTGTCTTCGATCAGCAGCACCTGGGTCAGCGACCCTGCGATATTCATGTCCATCGGGTGATCGTTATTCGCGTGCCCTTGCCCGGCGCGGTGTCCAGTTCGAACTCCTCGACCAGGCGTTTTGCCCCGGTCAGGCCCAGGCCCATGCCGCTGCCGGACGTCCAGCCGTCGGTCATCGCCAGTTTGATATCGGCAATACCGGGGCCTTCGTCGCGGAACGTCAGGCGCAGACCGACCTTGTGATCTTCATCGAGAATCTGCCAGTCCATGTCGCCGCCGCCACCGTACACCATGGTGTTGCGGGCCAGCTCGCTGACCGCCGTGACCATTTTGGTCAGGTCGATAAGGCGCATCCCGCATTCGGTGGCCAGTTTGCGCGCCGTCTGCCGGGCGAGCACGACATCCTGCTCGATATGGATGGGTTGAGTACCGCTGCTGCGTACGGTCATTGCCGGTCTACTCGTTCCTGCAGCAGTTTCATCCCGCGCTCGACGTTCAGTGCGGTGCTGACACCCGGCAGGGTCAAACCGAGTTCGACCAGGGTGATCGCCACGGCCGGCTGCATGCCGACCAGCATGGTTTCGGCGTCCATGATTTTCGACAGCCCGGAGATGGTGCTGATCATCCGGCCAATGAACGAGTCGACCATGTCCAGCGCCGAGATGTCGATCAGCACACCGCGAGCCGAAGTGTTGCTGATGCGCTCGGACAAGTCGTCCTGCAACGTGAGGGCGAGTTGGTCGTGCATGTCGACCTGAATGGTCACCAGCAGGAACTTGCCCATTTGAAGAATCGGGATACGTTCCATCGGCTCAGACCGCTTTGCCGAGGCTGATGCCCAGGCGGGAGAGGGCGAGCTTCAGCGCGTCGGCCAGATTGGCCTTGGTCACCACGCCCTGCAGGTCGAGGCCCAGGTGGACGATGGTCTGGGCGATTTGCGGACGCACGCCGCTGATGATGCAATCGGCACCCATCAGACGAATCGCGGTCACGGTTTTCAGCAGGTGCTGCGCGACCAGGGTGTCGACGGTCGGGACGCCGGTGATGTCGATGATGGCGATTTCCGAACCGGTGTCGACGATGCGTTGCAGCAGCGATTCCATCACCACTTGGGTGCGTTGCGAATCGAGGGTGCCGATCATCGGCAGCGCCAGGACGCCGTCCCACAGTTTGACCACCGGCGTGGAGAGCTCCAGCAGTTCTTCCTGTTGGCGTTTGATCACTGCTTCGCGGGACTTCTGGAAGGTGCGGATGGTGTGCATGCCGAAGGCGTCGAACAGTTCGGAGATTTCCCAGAGTTGTTCGGCGAGCAGCGCTGGCTGTTCTTTATAGTGCGCTTGCAGCAGGGCAAACAGCGGGCCCTTCAGGGCGAAGATGAAACTGGCAGTCTGTTGCGAATCCTGACCGAGCTGGGCACGGCTGTGGGAGAGTTTTTCGAGGAACTGGCGGGTGGCTTCCCAACCCGGCGCATTGATGTTGGTGCCGTTGTCATCCTGCAGGCCATTGATCACCAGTTGCAGGAATTCGCTGGTCTGTTGTTGCAGGTCATGGTCTTTGAGATTGCGGGTGGCGCCGCTGGCTTCCAGGCCGTTGATCCATTCGCTCAGCAGTTGGGGTTGTTTGTTTTTCATCGCATCGAATGTGCTGTTCTGCAGTGCTGCCATGTGCCTGTTGCTCCGTAGCGTATTGGGGCCGGTTCTGTAAAAAGTGACCGGTGCGAAGTCAGTGACCTTTGCCGTTCGAAATAGTTGTTCGAGTCCGAAAGGATATTTTTGATCTGAGGCATGGAACGCATCGGTAACTCTAGTTGGCGCGTTGGCAACCAGCGATGTTTTGAACGTTGGCGCCACCCAGGCTTCGAATCTTCAAGGCCGGCCGGTTTCAGCCACGCCGGTAGTGAAAAACGAGGTAGCCATGAAAAAGCAAACCAAGCAACAACACAACCAGGGTACAGAGCCGATCAATCGCAACGACCCGGCCATCGACCCGCAAGTGCCGGGACAGAGTCCGCCAACGCAACCCACGGGTGGCACCGAGCAGGCGCAGAGCGCCGATCCGGCGGTGGATCAAAAGAACAAACACACCGACAACGACAACGAGTTCAGCCCCGGTTTCGAACCTGAGCCCGATCGTCCGAAGCCCGGTGAAGAAACCGATGCCGACATCGATACTGACGGCGGTTGATCGCGCTGAAACGACAAAAGGCCGCATTAATCAATGCGGCCTTTTGCTGTACAGCGCCCGGGTTACTTGCTCGGGTGCTTGGCTTGCAGCTCTTTGGCCGCGGTCAGGTGTTTTTCCAATGCTGGGAGCATTTTCTGCGCAAAGGCTTTCAGTTCGGGGGCGCCTTTGACTTTGTCGTCGGTGACGGTGTTGGCTTCTTTCTTGAACAGTTCGATGGTTTCTTCGTGGGCCTTGACCTGGTTGTTGGCGTAGGCCGCGTCGAAGGATTCATCGCGCATGTCGAGGATCTTTTCCTTGGCCTGCTTGACCAGAGTCGTGGTGTCCGGGACTTCGATGTCATTGGCCTTGGCAATGCTCGCCAGTTCGTCGTTGGCCTTGCTGTGGTCGGTGATCATCATGTTGGCGAACGCCTTGATGTCGGCCGACTGACTTTTTTCCAGGGCGAGGCGACTGGTCTCGATCTCCGCGATGCCACCCGCGGCGGCGTTGTCGACGAAGTCATTGGAAGTGGCGGCGAAGGCACTGCCCATGCCGCTGCTCAGCGCGACAGCCAGAACGAGATGACGCAGGTTGAATCCGTCCATTGATGTATCTCCACACAGGTTTTTGTTGACGTTATGCAATGGAGGGAGCACAGCGGAAAAAGGTTTGATCGCGTTTCCGACAGGGCGACGAACGGCAACCGCTGGTCTGACAGGTGGTCGACAGAACGGCCCGACCAAGGCCATTCTGATAACTGCCAGCGCAATCGGTCGCGTTGGTTGCCGATCAACTGACGGAGGTGTTCCATGCCGGTGACTCATGACCTGTATCAGGACTTGAAGCTAACGAAGGAAGAGGTCCAGCAAAAACGCACCGAGGATCCATTTCTGGATGCACTGATCAACAAGTATTCCCAGGCGGACGCCGAAGTAGTCAAGGCCGAGACGGCGACCTCGGATGCACCCAGCGATGACACCCTGAAGAAACTCAAAGAGAAACGCTTGCAGGTCAAAGACAAGATCGTCGCGCAGTTGCAGGCTCGATCCTGACCGTCAGTCGCTTCACCGCTTCAAAATGGTGAAATGACTGAACGCCGCCCCTGACCGGCACCTCGAATGTACAGAGTCTTCACTCAGCGACTCTTTGCGAGGTGCCACATGAACACACCCAGATTCCCCAGTGAAGAGCAGGGCGGTTTCGACCCGGTTCCCACTCACCCTGAGCCCAACAGCCCGGCACACACCACCACTTTTCCCGAAGAGCCGGACGAAGATCTTCCTGAAGACGAAGATCCGGACAAGTTCGACAGATCCGGTAACTGACAGTCCGACTTCGCGAGCAAGCTCGCTCCCACAGGATTTTTAGGTGTCCACAAAGGTTGTGCCAGCCGCTTGAACCTGTGGGAG
>NZ_JASCPO010000025.1:0-44873 GCF_029960145.1 Pseudomonas sp. PS01299
GGCTTGCTCGCGAAAGCGGTCTGTCAGACACAATGACGGCGCCTGACACGGCCCCTTCGCGAGCAAGCCCGCTCCCACAGGGGATTGTGCTCAACGTTCGATGATCGCGGTGACACCCTGGCCGCCAGCGGCGCAGATCGAAATCAGCCCCCTACCCTTGCCCGCCGCATCCAGCAGTTTTGCCAGGTTGGCGACAATTCGCCCGCCGGTCGCGGCAAACGGATGCCCCGCCGCCAGCGAGCTGCCTTTCACATTCAGCCGGCTGCGGTCGATCGAACCCAGCGGTGCGTCCAGCCCCAAACGCGTCTTGCAGTATTCGGGGTCTTCCCAGGCCTTGAGCGTGCACAGCACCTGCGCGGCGAACGCTTCGTGAATTTCGTAGTAATCGAAGTCTTGCAGGGTCAACCCATTACGCGCCAGCAAGCGCGGCACGGCATACACCGGCGCCATCAACAGGCCTTCGGCACCGTTGACGAAATCCACCGCCGCCGCTTCGCCATCGCGCAGATAGGCGAGGATCGGCAAACCACGTTCTTTTGCCCATTCCTCGCTGCCCAGCAGCACCACTGAGGCGCCGTCGGTGAGTGGCGTGGAGTTGCCTGCCGTCAGCGTGCCCTTCGCGCTTTTTTCGAAAGCGGGTTTGAGCGTGGCGAGTTTTTCCAGGGTCAGGTCCGGGCGCAGGTTGTTGTCGCGGGTCAGGCCGAGGAAAGGCGTCATCAGATCGTTGTGCCAGCCTTCACTGTAGGACGCGGCGAGTTTGTGATGGCTTTCGAGGGCCAGTTGATCCTGCTCCTCACGGGGGATGTTCCAGGTCTGCGCCATCAGTTCGCAGTGCTGGCCCATCGACAGGCCGGTGCGCGGTTCGCCGTTACGCGGAAACTCCGGGATCAGGTGCCGCGGACGCAGTTGCAGAAAGGTCTTCAGCTTGTCGCTGGTGGTCTTGGCGCGGTTGGCCTGCAGAAGGATTTTGCGCAAGCCTTCGCTGACGCTGATCGGCGCGTCCGAGGTGGTGTCGACGCCACCGGCAATGCCGCAATCAATCTGGCCGAGGGCGATTTTGTTGGCCACCAGCAGCGCTGCCTCCAGCCCGGTGCCGCAGGCTTGCTGGATGTCATAGGCCGGGGTGGCCGGCGACAGCCGCGAGCCGAGAACGCACTCGCGGGTCAGGTTCATATCCCGTGACAATTTAAGCACCGCACCCGCCACCACTTCGCCGATGCGCAGGCCGTGCAGGTTGTAGCGTTCGATCAGGCCTTCCAGGGCAGCAGTGAGCATCACCTGATTGCTGGCAGTGGCGTACGGCCCGTTGGAACGGGCGAAAGGAATACGGTTACCACCGATGATGGCGACGCGGCGCAGCTGACTCATGAAAAGCTCCTTTTCCAAATGATCGAATTCACCTGAATCCTTTGTAGGAGTGAGCCTGTGGTGAGGGGATTCATCCCCGATGGGTCGCGCAGCGGCCCCCTCATTGCAATCGCTATACATTGCGACTGCTTCGCAGCCGATCGGGGATGAATCCCCTCGCCACAGGTCACTCCTACAAGGTTCAACGTTGTTTCTGAATTTGTGTTTGGCCACACAACCATCGGCGGCCAACTACTCTGCTGTTCTAGCGTAGGCCTTATTGCGTGGATCGAACGATTGATTGCCGTTGGTAGTCCACACTTTGAACCCCAACTTTTGGAGAGCGTTCCATGTCTGACCGCTATATCGACTTCGCCAACTCATCCATCGGCCACCGTCTGGTCGGGGCTTTGGGCCTGCCGTCGCCGGTGCGGCTGGAACGCTGGCAGGCCGGACGCCTGCGGCCGGTGGACGGCGCGCTGTTGATCGGTGGCGGGCCGCTGGCCGAGCGGGTCAATGCGTTCGCCAACCGCCTGACCGATGCGATCTACAGCTACGGCACTGAACCGTCGCTGGCCACCGCGTGGATTCCCGGGCACGGGCCTAAACTCAAGGCCGTGGTGTTCGACGCCAGCGACCTGCAGCACACCGAGCAGCTCAAACAGCTGCGCGAGTTCTTCCAGCCATTGATGAAAAACCTCGACAGCAGCGCGCACCTGGTGATCCTGGGCCGCGCCCCGGAAACCCTGCGCGATCCGTTTGCGTCCAGTGCACAGCGAGCGCTCGAAGGCTTTTCGCGTTCGCTGGCCAAGGAGCTGCGCAGCGGCGGCACGCTGCAACTGATCTATGTCGGTGACGGCGCTGAAGATCAGCTTGAGGGGCCGTTGCGGTTTTTCCTGTCACCGAAAAGTGCCTTTGTTTCCGGGCAGGTGATTCGCCTGAGCCCGTGCGCCACGCCGGTCACCGATTGGACCCGGCCATTGGCCGGACGCAAGGCGCTGGTCACCGGCGCGGCACGCGGGATCGGCGCCTCGATTGCCGAGACCCTCGCCCGCGATGGCGCCGAGGTGATTCTGCTCGACGTCCCCCCGGCCAAGACTGATCTGGAAGCCCTCGCCGCACGTCTTGGCGGCCGGGCGATCACCCTTGATATCTGCGCCGAAGACGCCGCCGCGCACCTGATCGAACAGCTGCCGGACGGCCTCGACATTCTGGTGCATAACGCCGGGATCACCCGCGACAAGACCCTGGCCAACATGACCCCGGAGTTCTGGGACGCGGTGCTGGCGGTCAACCTCAATGCCCCGCAAGTGCTGACCAAGGCCCTGCTCGACAGCGGCACCCTGCACGACAATGCGCGGGTGATTCTGCTGGCTTCAATCAGCGGCATCGCCGGCAATCGCGGACAAACCAACTACGCCGCGAGCAAGGCCGGGCTGATCGGCCTGGCCCAGGCCTGGGCGCCAACGCTGCACGAACGCGGCATCAGCATCAACGCCGTGGCCCCGGGCTTCATCGAAACCCAGATGACCGCGCACATCCCGTTCGGCCTGCGTGAGGCCGGACGGCGCATGAGTTCGCTGGGCCAGGGCGGCTTGCCGCAAGACGTCGCCGAAGCCGTCGCGTGGCTGGCGCAACCGGGCACCGGTGCCTTCACCGGCCAGGCATTGCGGGTCTGTGGCCAAAGTGTTCTGGGGGCATAGGCATGAGCATTGAATGGCACACCCTCGACCGTGAACCGAGCCTGCCCGGCCTGTACGCGCGGGCCGCGACACGGCGCAAGATCACCGGCACCCGACTGCCCGACAGCGGTTTGCGCTGCTGGGTCGATGTCGACCCGCAAAAACTGGCGGCCTATCGCAAGGTCTGCGGCTTTACCGATGACGGCCTGCTGCCGCCGACTTATCCACACATCCTCGCGTTCGCCCTGCAGATGCAATTGCTCACGGCGAAGGAGTTTCCATTCCCGCTGCTGGGGCTGATTCACCTGAGCAACCGCATTCGCGTGTTGCGGCCGATGGGCGGGATCAGTCGTGCGCAAGTCAGCGTCCGCGTGCATAACCTGCAGCCGCATCCCAAAGGCGCGACCTTCGAGGTGTTGACCAGCCTCGATGATCAACTCGGGCCGCTGTGGGAAGCCGAAAGCCAGATGCTCTGTCGCGGAGTGAAACTCGACGGCGAACCCGTCGAGCAACACTGGGAACCGTCCCAGGTGTTGACGCAAGTCGCGCAATGGAAAGCCCCGGCCGACATCGGTCGGCAATACGCCAAAGTCTCGGGCGACTACAACCCGATTCACTTGAGCGCGGCCAGCGCCAAACTGTTCGGTTTTCCCACGGCGATTGCTCACGGTCTGTGGAACAAGGCACGAACCCTCGCCGCACTGGCTGGTCACCTACCCAAGGCCAACCTTGAAATCGCCGTGCACTTTCGCAAACCGGTGCGCTTGCCCAGCGAGGTCTCATTGCTGGCGAGTGCGCCGGGATCCAGCGGCGAGTTGCGCCTGATCGGCAACGGCGATCTGGAACACATGGTCGGTCAGTGGCAACCGGTTGCCTGAGTATCCGCCCGGGCAAGCCTGTAAATTGTGTATATATCACTTAAGTTTTTCCGCGTTTGGCGCCGCACTCTGAAAAACTCCAGGCCTTGATTTTCAAGGCCTTTTTTTATGCGTCTATATCCTGGGTATTAGTCCTTAGGCACGGCGCGGCGCCTTATATATAAAGGCGTTAATACCAACTTGAGAATGGTGGAAAAGCACCGCGCGATCGAGATTGGCACCACGGACGAGGCATCACCGGCGACAGATCGGTGAGCCATCGAAAACGACGAATGTTGTTACAGGTGCAAGGAATCTCAATCATGAAAACTCAAGTGTGGTGCAAATCGGCAACAGCTCTGGCATTGATCCTCTCCCTTGGCCTCGCTGGCTGCAGCAGCGGCGGTGGCGGCCATCACAGCAGCTCCGGCAGCTCTTCGCCAGACAGCGCGACGTCGGGCACTGGTGGCACTAGTGGCACTGGCGGTAGCAGTGGCGGTACTGGCGGCACCGATACCGCTGGCACAGGTGGTACCGGTGGCACTGGCGGTACCGGCACGACCAACCCGACCAATCCGACGAACCCGACCAATCCTACCAATCCGACAGACCCTACGGATCCAACCAACCCGACCAACCCGACTACCACCCCGCTGGTGACTACCACCCTGGTGCAGGATGTCGGCAACACCGTCGCGGGCGTCGGCAGTGGTGTCGGTCAGGTCGGCGACTCCTTGAGCACCGTTCCAGTCGTGGGCGGCGTTGTGCAAAGCGCAGTCAAAACCACAGGCAATGTGGTCACCACCCTGGGTGATGGCGTGGCCAACGGCATCGGCAAACTGGGCACGGTCGACAACGGTCTGGGCGTCACCGCAGCCTCGGTCGGCGGCGTGGTGTCAGATGTCGGTACTGGCGTCTCGGATCTGAGCAGCAAACTGGCGACCGCCACCGGCAGCGTCCCGGTTGTCGGCGGCGTGGTGACCAAAGTGGCACCGGTGCTCGATGGCGTCGGTGAAAAAGTCACCATGCTCGGCGACACCCTGAGCCTGGCCACCACCACCGGCCCACTCGGTTCAGTGACCAAAAGTGTCGGCAACGGTCTGGTGCCAGTGATTGCCATGGTTGAAAGCACCACCGACAAAGTCGGCGATGCAACCGGCCTCGGCGCTCCGCTCAATGGTGTCCTCGGCCAGGTCGGCGGCGCCGTCAAAGGCCTGGGTGGTCAAGTCACCGGTGCTGGCAGTGGCAACGCGTTGACCAACACCGTCGGCGGCGCCTTGACCAATGTCGGCACCACTGTCGGCAAGGCCGGGGGGCTGGTGGATAACGGCACCAGCACCGGTGGCGGATTGGGCGGTGGTCTCGGCGGCGGTCTGGGCGGTACCGGCTTGCTGCAAACGGTTGGCGGCGCCGTGGTCAACGTCGGTGCCGGTCTGAACGCCGGCAGCACCAACGGCGTGGTCAGCGCCGGCGGCGTCACGGCTGGCGGACTGGGCAACACCATCGCTTCGCTCAACACCGTACTCGGCGGCTCGGGCACGCCGATCACCGCCACCACCTCGCCACTGGCCACCGTCGGCGCCACCGTGGGTGCCGGGCTTAACCCAGTCACCAGTGCGGTCACCAGCGTCACTCAACAAGTCGGCGCCGCGACAGGTCTGGGCGCGCCGGTCGCCGGTCTCACCGGCCAGGTTGGCGGCGCCGTCAGCGGCATCGGCAACACCATCGCCGCCACCAACAACCCGGTCACTACCGCCGTGGGTGGTGTGGTCAGCAACGTCGGCGCTACCGTCGGTGCGGTCGGCGGACTGGTCAGCGGCGGCACCGCCACTGGAGGCACCGCAACCGGAGGCCTGGGCGGTGTACTCGGTGGTCTGACCGGCGCTCTTGGAGGCAACAAACGCTAAATTGCACCTGGCCGATTCGACGGCCGCACCTACAGCGCCTACGCTTGGTTGAGGGCGGAAGATTCCCACGAGTCTTCCGCTTTTTTCTTAGGAAAAATTCAGCCCAGCGCTGTGATCTGACCATGGAGTGTCCTATGCGCGTAATGGCATCCCTGCTGTTCCTCAGTCTCAGTTCCGCCGCCCTCGCCGACACCCTGCCCAGTTTTCTCAACAGCAACGAAACCACGCGTAACCTGCCCGTGCCGAACCTGCCGGCAGATGCTTATCGCCCCGCCGCCACGCCCCTGCAAGTACCCGACCCCGGCGCGGCCACGGCGCAGCCGCTGTTGATGGAGACCAAAATCAACCTGAAAACCGTGCAGATCGAAGGCGGCACGATCTACCCGCTCAACGAACTGGCCGAAGTCTACAAACCGCTGATCGGCCATCAGACCAGCCTCGCCGACCTGATCGAAGCCACACGCGACATCACCCGGCGCTACCAGAAGGACGGCTATCTGCTGTCCTACGCCTTCCTGCCGCAACAGCGTTTCGACGACGGCGTAGCCCGAGTGGTGCTGGTCGAAGGTTATGTGCGCGATGTGCAGGTGCAGGGCGATGTCGGCCGGGTCAAAGGTCTGCTCGACGAACTGGCAGCCAAAATCCAGGCCGAACGCCCGCTGACCCGCAAGACCTTCGAACGCTACACCACCCTGATGACCCGCATCCCCGGCGTGACCATCCAGGCGCAAGTGCCACCGCCGGGCACCACCGACGGCGCAACGACGCTGGTGGCCCAGGCCAGCCGCAAACCGTTCACCAGCACCATGAGCACCACCGAAGACAACCGCAACGGCACGCAGGCATTGCTGGGGGTCAGCAGCAACTCGCAGACGGCCATGGGCGAGCAGCTGACCCTGAGCGGGCTGTTTCCGCCGGGCGACGATCACGAGCGCTACTACCGTGTGGACTACAACCAGTTTCTCAACAGTGAAGGCACGCAACTGAGCCTGTTTGCCTCACGCTACCGGGCCGATCCGGGCACCAATGTGCTCACCAGCGACGGCTTCGAACTCAAGCCGCACAAGGAGGACGATCGTTACTCTATAGGCGTCAGCCACCCGTTCATTGCCGCCTCCAACGAGCTGCTTAACGCGGGAGCGCGGCTCTATGCAGTGGATGATAAAAACCGCTACAACGTGGTCGGCTATCCGATCAGCATCGAAGAGCGCACCAACGTGCGCGCCCTCGCATTCGAAGGTGACTGGCGCAAGAGCGATGCCCGGCAATTGCGGATTCTCAGCGGCGGTGTGTATCAAGGTCTGGACAGCATGGGCGCGCACTCCAACAACCCTGCGCTGGACCTGAACTTCCTGCGCCTGCGCCTCTCCGGGGTGCAAAGCGACAAGTTCTTCGACAACTGGCAAGGCGTGCTGTCAGCCGCACTGTATTGGAGCGACGACACCCTGCCTGACAGCGAGCGCGCGGTGTTCGGCGGGCAGAATTTCGGCCGTGGCTACCCGGACGATCAGGCGTCGGGCGACAAGGGCTGGGGCGCGGCTTACGAGGTCAACTACAGCTTCAATCGCGACGGCAACTGGGTGCGCATCCTGCAGCCGTACGTGGTGCTGGACCGTTCGAAAACCTGGTTCAACAAGCTGGCGGTGCAGAGCAATGACCTGTCATCGGCAGCAGTAGGCCTGCGTTTCGGCGATGCCAAGTACTACAACATTGCGTTGGAGGCCGCCAAGCCGATGTCCGATGAAGCGCTGGATACGTTCAATCGTCGGGCGCGTTACAGCATCAGTTTCAGCTATCAACTGTAGGGTGTCAGATCAAACAACTGAGCAGGCAGACCGCTTTCGCGAGCAAGCCCGCTCCCACATTGGAATGCACATCCCTGTGGGAGCGGGCTTGCTCTCACATTGCAGCGCACATCCCTGTGGGAGCGGGCTTGCTCGCGAAAGCGGTGGATCAGCCAGCATTTTTGCCGACTGATACAACGCCTTCGCGAGCGGGCTCGCTCCCACAGGTTTTACCCGATGTGGATCAGAACGCGTAACGCACCTTCGCAGTAAAGCTGTCGGAGTCGAAACCGCTGGAGGTCAGATAGTTGTAAGAGCCGCCGACGCTCCACGCGCCCATCCGGTAGTTGGCGCCCAGGCCCAGTTCATAGCTGTCACGCACCGGAGTGGTACCGCGGCTGACGGACGACTCGCCCCCCAGCACGAAGGCCGATGTGGTGCTGACCTTGTCACCGATGAAGTCATGCCAGGCCATCAGCTTCGCTTCCGGTTCCAGGCTGCCGCTGCCGACATCGAATGCCGCCGCCAGACGTGCACCGACGCCCATCTCACCGACTTCATAACGCTGACTGCCGACATTCAGCGACGCCGAGCTGCCCTTCTCGCGATACGCATCCATGCCGACATTGGCATAGCGCGCGCCGACCTGAGGCTCCAGCACCACATCAGGCATCAGCCGCAGGCTGTACCCGGCCAGTGCGCTCACGCCGAATACATCACTGTCGTAATCAGCCTTGGCCTGAGTGCCAGCGATATAACGTTTGGATTCGTTATCGTTCCAGCCGTACATCAGCGACGAGTCGACGAACCAGTTGTCATGTACCCAGTTGCTGTACAGCGTCAGCGCATGCCCGGTGACTTTGGTCTTGTTGCCGAGATCGGATTTCACATCGGTATCGAGGTAGCTGTAAGCCAGACCCAGTGTGGTATCGGCATTCAACTGACCATCGGCACCGACCGCGATCCCGTGGCTGTCGGCGTCATAACCGGCGACACCGCGACGCTCGTCCTGATTGGCATCGCTGCTCAAGGCTTGCAGCCATACGCCTTTTTCCGGGGCGCCGGTGGCTGAGCGTGCGCGACTGGAGCGATCATTGATCACGCCCGAGACCAGCGTCTGACTGTTGGTCGCCGCGTGCAGTACACCACGGCTGACATCCGGGCTGAGGCTTTCACTCAGGCGCGCCAGTTCGGCATCGGTGCCAGCGTTGGCGAATGCCTGGAACACCGGATCCTGTTCATTGAGGCGTGCCAGCAGTCCTGGCACATGCCCGACCGCCGTCGCCGCGTTATCACTGCCGCCGACTGCCAGGGTGTTCTCGGCCAGCACCTCGCTCGACTTGGTCGTCACCACGCTGGTGATGTCGTTACCGACCACACCGAAACTCTTCACATCCAGCAGCGCGGAGGTCGAGGTCACGGTCAGGTTGTTGCCACCGACCAGATTCCCCGAGCTGATCAGGGTGTAACGCGTTCCACCGGGGCTCACGCGAAAATCACTGGAGCGCGCCAGCAGACGCAGTTGCGCGCCCGGGGCGATATCGGTGGTGCCGGTGACCTTCAGCACAGGCAGCGCCGGGTTGGTGTCATTGCCCAGGTACATCTCCAGCACCGAGTTCGACTCTTCCATATCGAAGTCGCCGATGAAGGTGGTGTGCGGCTTCATCAGGGTCAGCGTGCCCTCTTCGATAGTGACGTAGCCGGAGCGGATGGTCGAACCGTCGAAAGTCGCATCACCGTCGACCAGTACTCCAGACAGGCCGAGCAGGTCACCCTTCACCGCGCCGCCATAGAAATAAAAGTAGCTCGCGCCGTCATCGACCTGGATCGCCGCCTTGCCACCCTCGATCAACCCGTTCATTTGATAGATGCCGAAAGGCCGGGCGCCACTGGCCTGGCCACTGACATGCACACCGATGTCCTCGCCGGAAATGGTTCCGCCGTTCCACAGCGCGGTGGAATTGGCGCTCGCCGGAGCGCTGAACTTGACCCCCTCGAACACTACCGCCTCGGCATTGGCACCGGTCGCACGGATAGTCCCGGTGTTGTTGACCGACTGGCTCAGTGTCGCGCCATCGAGCAATACGCCCAATGCGTCGGTGCCGCTTGCGGTGATGGTGCCTCGGTTGCTGAGCCCGGTCATGTTGGTATGCACCAGCAACAGGCCACTGGCGGTCTGGCCGCTGACGTCGATGCTGCCACTGTTGACCAACGAATCGCCCAGCGTGCTGCCGAGATCGGAAATACCGCTGGAGGTGCCAGCGTCGGCCAGACCGTGAACTGAAATAGAGCCTTCGTTGAGCAGCGCGCCGGCGATTTTGGTCGGCACCACTCCAGCGGTCCCCAGACTGATCCCGGTGCCGAACCTGGCGCCGTCAATCCGGATATTGCCGGTGTTGCGCAGTTGATCCGCCGTCACCCCCGAGAGCTGTGCGCCGTAGGTCGTACTCACCTGGGAAACAGGAGCGATATTGCCGTTACCGCTCAGAGTGATCAGCCCCCAGTTCTGCAGATTACTGGTCAGCGGGCCGCCACTCAGGTCGTGGTTCAGGCTCGCGCCGGCGGCGATAGCCATAGTGGTGTGCAAAGCGGCGGCGGCGGAGATGGAGAGCGCCAGGACAGAGCGGCGCAGGCATACGATAGTCACGCGAGATTCCCTTCCAAAACATGAGAAACAGTTTCAGCAGGGTTCATTACATGATTCAGGCATCCCTACCGTCCCACCAGGTCGTCCTGGTTCGGGCGCGGGGAATGTACATGAGCCATCATTTTGATACCACAAAAAAGTCAAAGTGATGGCGTCAATTTTCAAGACAATCCATCCAGTATCCGCTCAGGCCGCATCTCCTGCGCGCTTGAGCGTTGCGATCAACCTAGTTCTTGGTCTCGATCTTGCCGCCCGCATCCGGGTCGTAAAAATCCGGAATCTCGTATTTGTATTTCTTCAACCAGCGTTGCAGCGCCAGCTCCCGCTCCGCCGCCGTGGCGGTTTGCGGCTTGGGCGAGGCTGCCTGGTTGCGACTTTGCAGCACCAGCCAGCCTTCGGTTTCCTGTTGCTGCGCCGAGGCCGGGCCGGCGTCGATCGCCTGGGCGGCGAACGGCAGGCTGAGCAGGGCCAGGCAATAAACACTGTGCAAGGTGTTCATGGTCATCTCCCGGAGTGTCACTTGAGCGTCGACGGTTGTGGGTCAGCCACCACCGCTACTTGATTACCAACCGCGGTCGGGGCCTTGGCCGGCACCTTGAGTTTTTCCGCGCGGGCCTGGGCGTCGGCGAACTGCTCCGGCGTCAGGTGCGCGCGGCTGACGATTTCGGCTGCTTGCTGCCAGTTGTTCTGGTACAGCAGCAAGCTCACCAAATTCAGCGTGGCCAGTTGATCGTTCTGCTTGAGTTCGATGGCCGTCAGGAACTCGAAACGCGCATCTTCAAGACGCAACTGGTTGAGGTAGACCACGCCGAGGTCGTTGCGGATTTTTTCATTGGTCGGCGCCAGACGCACCGCGCGTTGCAAGTGCGCCTGAGCCTGGCCATTGTCGCCACGGGCGGCATAGATCTGCCCCAGGCCGTGTTCGGCGTCCGCCGTGAGGCAAGTACCGAGTAGCCCGCGATACAGCGGCTCGGCTTCATTGCGCCCGAGCAAGCGATACACCCTGGCCTTGCGCAGGCGGACCTCGACCAGTTTGTCGGGCAGGCTTTGCAGGTTGGCCAGGCTGGCGTGCAGTTTGCCGTCGTTGGCCAGATCGTCCGCCAGGTTCAGCGCCAGTTCCTGTTCGGAATCGAGTTTGCTGCAACTGGTCGGTGCGAGCATCGCCGACCACGGCGCCTGACCGTCGGTGGCGCAACCACCGAGCAACAACAAACTTGCCAAGACAATCAGTGCTTTCATCAAACGCTCTCCATGAGCCAACGTCAGTTTGCAAACGCCCGGGTAATTGCGGTGAACCCCGGGCCGGCCAGTACGATCAGCAAGGCAGGAAACAGAAACAGCATCATCACCACCGACATCTTCGCCGACATCTTCGAGATGTATTCCTGCAGTCGGGTGAGGCGGCGGTCGTCGAGTAATTGTTTGAGCGCCAGCAGCGATTTCATTGCCCCGCCACCCTGCTGAATCAGTTGCTGCAGGATCACGCAGGTGTCGGTGAACTCATCGACCGCCAGCATCACCGAGGTCTTGTTCAACTCCTGTCCCAGCTCCAGTCCCGAGTCGACCCGGGCCAGAATCAGGCGCAGTTCGCGGGTCAGTTCCGGCAGCAGTTTCTGCCCTTCGGTGCTGAGCACGCGCAAGGCTTGTTCAACCGCCATGCCCGACTCGAAGAGGATGCGCAGCAGCGGAATGAACGTGGAGATTTCCACGGCGATGGTTTTCTGCCGACGCCCGGCGGCGTAAGCCAGCAGCCGCTTGGGCAACAGGTAACCGGCGCCGGTGGCGAGCATCGGCACGATCCAGCGGTTGGCGGCGTGCGGAAAAAATACTTCCTGGAGAAAGATCGCCAACCCAAGCGCCAGCAGCGGCGTGCCGATCTGGCAGGCGGCGAACAGCGAGCGCTCACTGGCGCGGCGCCAGCCGAGGCGACTGAGCAGGGTCTGGGTTTCGCTGTCGATGCTCACCGAGCGCTGACCGAACCTGCTGTTACCCAGAGCCCGCAGCCAGTTACCGAAACGGTTCTCGCGCACCAGATGCCCCTGCAAACGCTGGTTGACCTGGCGCACCCGGCGGCGCTCGGTCAGCAGGTGATTGACCACCAGCAACAGCGCGCCGAGCAGCAGCATCAGAGCGGCGAGATAGACCATTTCAAATACTCCGCAACATGCGCCACAGCGCCAGGCAACCGGTCACTTGCAACACCACGGCGATGATCAACATGGTCCGACCACCGGAGTCGTGCCACATGCCGAGCATGTAGCCGGGGTTGGTCAGCATGAAGTAGCTCACCAGAATCACCGGCAGCGAACCCAGCACCCACGCGGTCATGCGTGTTTCGCCAGTCAGTGCGCGCAGTTGCCGGGCGCCCTGGTCACGTTCGCGGATCAGCTTGATCAGGTTCTCCAACAGCTCGCTGGCATTGCCGCCGTAGCGATGATTGACCTTGAGGCCGAGGGCAAACATGCGCAGTTCGTCCTGTTCGTAGAGTTCGGCGAAATCGCTGACCGCATCCGGCAGATTGACCCCCAGTTGCACGTTGCGCTGCACCCGGCCCATGGCTTTTTTCAGCGGATCCTCGCTCGATTCGATGCCGCCCATGACGGCGTCGCTCAAGGTGCGGCCGGACTTGAGACTGCGTACGGTGTAGTCGAGCAGCTGCGGCAACTGCTCGATCATGCGTTTGATCCGCCGGTGGTACAGCCAGGAAATGTACAGGCGCAGGATCAGCGGCGGCGCCAGCAGCATCGCCAGCAAACCGATCCAGTCCGCCAATAGATAACCCAGGACAATCGCCACGCCCCACAGGGTCATCCACAGCCCGAAACGCTCGCTGGGACGGCCAAGCCCGGCGCGCAAAAACATCCGTTCAAGCCCGACCCAGGTCGGCTTCTGCGCGGCCAGTTGCGGCTGCCCCGCCGCGAGACGATTGAGCACCCGTTCGTTGCTGGTCTTGTGGATACCGTGCACGAACAGCCAGATCGATAGCCCGAGCAGGATCAGACACAGAAGGATGAGAATGGCCGGTCCGATCATGATGCAAGTCCCATGCGGTCAGCCCAGGTGGGTCTCGTGGCGCAACTTGTCGCCCGCCGGATTTACCGCTTCGCGCAGGAAGCCGAAACCAGTGCGCCGATCAAGGCGAAACAAGGTGTTGGTGACGTAGACGTCTTCACGGATGCCGACCACTTCCACCACCTCGCTGACACAGCGGCGGCCGTCGGGCATGCGAGTCAGCTGGATGATCACATCGAGGGCGGCGCAGATCATCTGGCGCAAGGTGCGCTCGGCGATCGAGCGACCGGTCAGCCCCACCAGCGTCTCCAACCGCAGCAACGCATCCTGGGCATTGTTGGCGTGTACGGTGCTCATCGAGCCGTCGTGACCGGTGTTCATCGCGGTCAGCACATCGACCACCTCGACTCCACGAATCTCGCCAAGGATGATCCGGTCGGGGCGCATGCGCAGGGCGTTGCGGATCAGGTCGCTGGCCTTGACTTCGCCGTGGCCCTCGGCATTCGGCGGACGGGTTTCCAGGCGCACAACATGCGGGTGGCTGAGCTGCAATTCGGCGACGTCTTCGATGGTCACCAGACGTTCGTGGGGGTTGATCAATTGGCTGAGGATGTTCAGCAGCGTGGTTTTGCCGGTGCCGGTACCGCCGCTGATCAGCACGTTACAACGCTTGCCGACCGCCTCCTGAAGGAACTCGAAAATCGCCAGATCGATGGTCTGCATCGCCATCAGATCACTGCTTTTGAGCATGTCCTTGCGAAACTTTCGAATCGACAGGCAGGGGCCGTCGAGCGCGATCGGCGGGATGATCGCGTTGACCCGGCTGCCGTCCGGCAGACGTGCATCGACCATCGGCGAAGACTCGTCGAGACGCCGCCCGAGTGGCGCGAGAATCCGTTGCATGACCCGCTCGACGTGGTGCG
The DNA here is from genome assembly GCF_029960145.1 of Pseudomonas sp. PS01299. Classification (NCBI taxonomy): domain Bacteria; kingdom Pseudomonadati; phylum Pseudomonadota; class Gammaproteobacteria; order Pseudomonadales; family Pseudomonadaceae; genus Pseudomonas; species Pseudomonas sp. PS01299. The sequence goes on from NZ_JASCPO010000025.1 coordinate 14,160, forward strand.
CGTCGATAAAACGCAGGTCACTCTGATGCAGCACGCCATCGCGTTCGATGAATACCCGGTGCGGGCCGTTGACCAGAATCTCGGTCACTGACTGATCGCGCAGCAGTACTTCCAGCGGACCGAAACCGGTGAGTTCATCGACGATTTCTTCGGCCAGCCGCTCCATCTCGTAACGGGAAATCGCCAGGTGCAGGCGGGCGATGTATTCGGCGACCTTGTCAGTGACAAACTGCGCCAGCAATTGGCGCGAGCCCTCCAGCAGGTTTTTCCCCGACTCTTCGATGGCGTCGATGATGTAGCGGTGCAGGACCAGTTTCAGGCCTTCGTGATCGGTATTGCCGGTCGCGCCGCGCTGCACCGCGCCGAACAGTTTTTCCGCGCTCATGAGGTGCCTCGCAAGCGGTCGAACCAGGTGACTTTGGGTTTGGCCAGGCCTTCGGAGCGCTTGGCCAGACGCTCACCGAGAGCACGCAGGCTTTGCGTGAGTTTTTCCCGCGGGGCCAGTTCGAACAGGCTGACGCCCTGATTCTTGGCGTTCAGGCGCACTTCGGCATTGGCCGCCAATACCGCGATCACTTCGAGGTTGAAGGTTTTGCCCAGGGTTTCAGCATCCGGGGCCACGCTGCCCAGATAGCCGTCCACCAGCAAACGTGCGTGGTCGAGCTTCATGCCCTTCTCGCGCCACAAGTTGAGTACAGCGAGGTTGCGCCGGCAATTGAGCACGTTCTGATCGGTGTACCAGATCAGCTTGTCGCAGTGGCTGACAAACGTGCGTAAGGCTTCACTGTCGGACTGCCCGGTCAGATTCACGACGATGTGCTGGAAGTGTTGGCGCAAGGCGCTGAGCAACATGTACAGCTCGGCGGCACTGGTGTTTTCCAGCGGCTCGTCGCTGCTGGCATACGCCAGAATCCGCAGCCCCGCTTCAGCGCTGGTAAAGGCACTGTCGATCAGCGTCGCGTCGAGCCTGCGCAAGTGACGCAAGGCATCGCCGAAGTGGAACGAGCTCTCGAGCCCGAGCAGCGCCAGGCTGTCACCGCGCGGCAGGCCCAGGTCCAGCAGCAAGGTCTGCTGTCCGCTCTTTTGCACCACCTGTGCCATATGGTTGGCCAGCAGCGCGCCATCCGAATAGCTCTGCGTGCCGTACAACACCGTAAGGCCGCCAAGCTGGGTGTTGGCCGCCACGGGGGGCAGACGTTTGTTCAGGCGCCGCACCAGCCCCGCGACCTCACTGGCCCGCGAACCGTAGGCGACGAAATCCCGGGCGCCGGCACGCATGGCGTTGAGCACCAGTTGGTTGTCCATGCCGTCGCCGAGCGCAACGATGGCAAGCATCGGTTTGGCTTCCAGCGCGCCTTCGATCAACGCACTCTGCGCCACCACATGGTCGCGATCGAGGCCGACGAACACCAGGCTGGCGAAGGTGACATCGACCAGCGCCAGCAACTCGTCCAGGCTCCCGGCCCCGGCGCTCACCACTTGGCCCAGCGGCGCGAGTGCGCCTTGCAGCCACTCCAGATCGGTGCTGTTACGGGTGATCGCCAGAAAAGTCTGGCTGAGGTTCTGGTTCATTGGGACAGCCCACTGCGTTTGTCGAAGTTGCCGTTTTCGAGGAAGAACATGCGGTAGAAATTCGGATCGTAGTTGCGCAGTTTTTCCCCCGGCAGCGATGGCAGTTGCGCGTCCGCCGCCAGAGGCTGCAGCAGGTGCGGGGTGACAATCATCAGCAGTTCGCGCTCTTCGCGTCTGATCTGCGAGCCTTTGAAAAAGGCGCCGAGCACCGGGATATCGCCCAGCCCCGGAAACTTGTTCACCTGCGAACTGTTGGTGGTGCTGATCAGGCCGCTGATCACGAAGCTTTCGCCATCGGCCAGCGAGACGCTGGTGTCGGTACGGCGGATGGTCAGGGCCGGCACGGTGGTGCCGGCTATCTGCACAGCGTTGCTCAAATCCAGTTCGCTGACTTCCGGTGCGACTTTCAGCGCGATGCGGTCGTGGCTGATCACGGTCGGGGTCAGGGTCAGGCGGATACCGAACTCCTTGTACTCGATCGACACGTTGTCGCTGCCGGCGCTGGGCACCGGAATCGGGATTTCACCACCGGCCAGAAAACTTGCGCTCTGCCCGCTCAACGCCACCAGGCTGGGGCGCGCGAGGGTGTAGGCGAAACCGCTGGTTTCCAGCGCGTTGATGATCGCCATGGTCTTGCCGCCGATCCACGAAAAATTGAACAGGCCGTTATCCACCGGCAGTCTCGGCGTCGGCACGCCATCGATTGGCGGCAACGTACCGGGCGAACCAAACAGGAAATTGCCCCGTGTACCGATTAGCGAAGCGGTGGCTTCCTTGAGTTTGGTGCGGCTGACTTCGACGAAACGAATGTCGGTCTGCACTTGCGAGGGCAGCATCGGATCATCGGAAGGCATTCTGCTGGCGCTGGTCAGTGCGGCAGTGGCACTGCCCTTGACGAACACCATGCTCTGGCGCGGCTCACTGGAGCACGACGTCCAGACCATCAGGCTGGTGGCGCCGGGGGCCACGCCGGTGAGTAGAAACGAGGCGCTGCCGGTGTCGTGCACATCAGCGATCTTCGGGTCGCCGATGGCCACGCGGGTGATTGCCACGGGCGACTGGATGTCCTGCTGGAAGCCTTCGCCGATCTCGATCACCGGCGGCATACGGCCGAGTGCCGAGCAATTGCCGGTGGCCGCGACGGCGGCGTTGATCGACAGTCCCATCAGTATCAAGGCCCGGAAGACAGGTGTTAATAGCGGCCTGAATCGACTCTGCATGCACGTGGATCCTTGCTCAGTCATGGGGCTTGTTGGGAAAGCTGATTGCCGCGGATCACTTCCATCGGCCGCGCACCGCCATGGCCGCCAGCGGCCGGCGCTTTTGGCGCGGCACCGAGGGCCAGTTGGGTGAACTGGAAGAGCTGGCTGTTGGCGTTGTCCACATGCGCCGGTGACTGGGTTTCACCGGCCCAGTACTTGGCCAGACGCTGTTCTTCGCTGCTGCGCACGGCCAGGCGCAACGTGCCGACCTGAGTGGCGAGCATCATCCGGCTGAGCAATTGTTCGGGCACCGCCAGCACCACGGTGCGTGCAGCGATCCGGCGTTGATCCTGTTTGAGTTTTTCGTCGGCGCTCAAGGCCGGGGTGGCGGGTTGGCCGTCGTTGGTCAGGCCGTATTGCTCACCGACACCGAGTACGCGCATGGCCGGCACCACGATCTGCGCCGACTGCTGCAGATTGCTCGCGTCCTGACGCAGGTAGAGCAGCACATCGACGTAGTCGCCGGGAATCAGTTGCCCGGCGGCACCGATCACTTCGTCCACGGCCACAGTGAGCGCACGCTCATCACTGTGAATCATCCGCGCCAGTGAGCCACCGGCCTGAAAGCTTTCGTCGTTGAGCCAGGTGCCTGCGCTCAAGTGCCGCCACGGCGTGCGACCCACCGCTTGCTCGACACTGGAAAGGCTGCCGGCTGGCGCACTGCGCAATTTCTCCACCGCCACATCGGCAGCCGTGAGCGGCGTGAACGGCGGCACATCGTGCAACAGCACGACCACTGGCTGGCGGGTCTGATCTTCGGCGGCGGCCACGGTTTTTTCCATGGCGACTGCCGGGGCGGCAGGCACTTGGGCAACGGGAGCCGGTTGCCGACTGAGCATCAGGCCCCAGTAGCCGACGACGATTGCCCCCAGCAGCAGAACGGCTGCAAGCCCCATGGTGACGCGACTGTTCATGACGGCTCTCCCTTTCCTCACTGCACCGACAGCCTGTACTTCCTGCCGAGAGAATTTTTCGCGATCAGGCAGCTATGAACATGCAACGATTTCGCTATTTCCAAGCTAGCTGATCCGAGACAAAACGCCATTACTGACAGCAAAATAACTCACTAAAGTATGAGTCCTGGCCAATTAACTGCAGGGTTTGGCTCGACTAACGTTCTGGTTAATCCTTTGTGATTAATCCGTTCTTACAGTTGTTGACCGGGGGTTTGTTGACAATGCTCTGATAGCACGGTGAAAGCATGCCGCTGTAGCGTTGGATCGGCGCCAGAGGCGCGAAGGAGTGGACGTATGTTTCGGATGATCATCGACTATCTACTGGCCAGGGCCAGGCTGCTGTGCAGAAGTGAAGAAGGCGCATCTGCCATCGAATACGCGATTGTGGTGGCAATGGTGGCGGTCGTGGTCGTGGTGTTTGTGACGCCCATCGGCGACAAGGTGCTGGCCATCTTCAACCTGGTACTGACCAAACTCGGTGGCGCTACGCAGGTCAGACCGACACCTTGATCAAAAACCTTGCCCCTCTTCCAGTGCCCGGTCCCATGCTCACCCATAGCAGCGCTCAGGCACTGGCAAGTCATCGGATTTCACAGGTCCGATCTCCCGTTGTAACTAAGGAGAATGTCAATGATCCTTGAATACCTGATCATGCGCCTGAGGTCCTTTCTGGCCAGTACGGAAGCCGCGTCAGCCATCGAATACGCCATTGTCGTGGCGATGGTCGCGGTCGTCGTGGTGGTATTCATCACCCCATTGGGCGCGAAGATATTTGCGATTTTCAACAATGTTCTGGTGGCGCTCGGTGGAGCCTCGCAAACCGCTCCGGTGCAAACCCCCTGATGTGAGTCGCGTCCGGCGAATGTCGCGCTACACTCGATCTCACTTCCAGCTTTTCAGGGACTGCCCATGACTGCTTCCTCACTCCCCCGCCAACAGTTGCTTCTGGTTGACGACGAAGAGGACGCGTTGCTTGAGCTGGCCGAGTTACTGGAGGGCGAGGGCTTTGTCTGCCACACCGCCACCTCGGTGAAACTCGCCCTGCATCACCTCACCCGCCATCCGGATATCGCGCTGGTGATCACCGATCTGCGCATGCCGGAGGAGTCCGGCATGTCGCTGATCAAACGCCTGCGCGAGCACACTTCACGCCAGCATCTTCCAGTGATCGTGACCTCCGGACATGCCGACATGGAGGACGTCAGCGACATGCTGCGTCTGCAGGTGCTGGATCTGTTTCGCAAGCCGATCTACCACGTGCGCCTGTTGGAAACCCTGGACAATCTGTTCCCCAAACCCAAGACGCAAGCCGGATAATCGCTCAAGGTATTTTTGGCAGAATTGACTGCCTGCCCGCGAAGGGCAGGCAAGTGGGATCAGTGTGCGGTCACACGCTGACGGGCGGCCGAGGCACTGGGCGATAGCGCCAATGCCAACTGGGTGCGGTTGTGCATATGGGTCAGGCGCAAGACCTGCGAGACATACAATTTCACGGTGTTTTCGGTGATGCCCAACTCGCAGGCGATCTGATAGTTGGTCTGCCCTTTGCCCACCAGCCGCGCCACATCCAGTTGCCGTGGTGACAGCTGATTGAAGATCGCCGGAATCTCCTGCTCGGCTTCGGCGCCGTCGCCGCCGAGCATGTCTTTGACCACCGCCGCCGGATTGCGCCGGACCTTGTCCAGATCCTGGTAGAGATCGTCGATGGATTCCGAGAGAAACTGCAGCTTCTGGTTCAGGTGTCCCAACTGGACATTCTTGTGCCGCTCTTGCAGGGCCGCTTCCTGACGTTTCACGCCTTCGAGCAGTTCATCCAGCTGGATCGGCTTCTGGTAGTAGTCGGCAATCCCGGCACGCAGGGCCTTGATCACGTCCTGTTTGTCGGCGCGCCCCGTGAGCATGATCGCTTCGAACACCCGGTGTTTGCCGCTGATGCGTTGCAGCTCCTGCACCAGTTGGATGCCATCCATGTCCGGCATATGCAGGTCGCTCAGCACCAGACCGATTTCGGCGTCTTCACTGAAACGCTCGATCGCCTGAGTGCTGGATTCACACGGCACACAGCGGTACCCGCTGCTTTCGAGAAACTCGCACAATTCTTCGACGATCAACGGTTGATCATCGACCACGAGCACTTTTACCGCCGACGTAAGCTTGTTCACGAACCACTCCATTGCTCGGGCCAAAGCTGACTTTTTCTGCACTTTGGCGATGTAACCACTTCATTTGAAAGTAGACGCACTTTCCGACTATGTACATAGGACTAGTGGCATCTGGCGACTAATGGATCCAATGTATCGAAGCCAATACACCTGCCAGCACGAACGGTGCAAATGGCAGCTTCTTTGACGCTCCTGGCTCTAAATATCGAAGACGTTCTCTAAGCCATTGACTCATATGAAGCCAGACTCTTGGCGCAACGAGCAGCCACAGCAGACTGGCGATACCAGCGCCGATAAACGCACAAAGAATGAATAAACCGTTCGTCGCAAGGCCCATGGCTGTCATTAATTTCACATCGCCTGCGCCCATCCGGCCCATGAAATACCCAGGAACAGTCAACATCAGGGCGATCGCGGCGGCCGACCATCCCTGCTGCGCATCGGCTCCGAACCAGGTGGTGCCAGTCGCCAGCAAATGGATCAGCGCCAGCGCTCCTGCACCGAACGTCAGCACATTGGCGATACGCCGTTGCCGGGCATCCTGGGCGGCGCACAGGGCCAGCCAGATCAGGAGAACTAAACTCTGCATCCGGTTAAATCCATCCGATTTTGCTGAATGATTCTATGCTGATACTACGCAGTGAAAGTCAGGGTAGACGCACTCATGAAAACCGGCTTCGCAAAATCACAGGCAGGCGCAGTGGCGATCGAATTCGCCTTGGTATTCGTGATTTTTTTCGCCGTGTTCTACGCGCTGGTCAGTTACAGCCTGCCGTTTATATTGATGCAGACTTTCAACGAGGCGACATCTGAAGCGGTGCGCCGCAGCGTCGCAGTCGACCCCAACACTCCCGGTTATGCTTCCGTGGTGGTGAGCACTGCCAACACCGCGTTGACCCAACAGTTGCAGTGGGTGCCATCCGCGCTGAACCTGGTGGTCGGCGTCGATACCTCGGCGGTGTATGACGCCACTCAAGGTACGCTGACGGTCAGAGTCGATTACCCCACCAGCAAGCTCAATCAGGTCATTCCATTTCTGGTGCTGCCGGGCGTGGGTGCAGTGCCGAGTCTGCCCGCCACCCTCTCCGCGGCGTCGAGCCTGAAATTTTGACCGCCGGCGACAATCTGTTCGGGCGCCTGCTCAAGCGCGCGCCACCGCCGGCCAACGAACTGCCCGATCATCTCGGCGCACCGCCGCTGGGCCTGCACCTGCAACTGAACCACGACGGCGGCGTATTGCAGATCGCCGGGCCGTTGCGCCACCAACTCGCGCAACAGCCACCCCACGACTCGCCGCTGCCGTTGTCGGCTTATTTACTCGCGCACAGTACGTTGGCAATTGAAGGCCGCCCGCAGGACTGGCAAGGGCAAATACTCGATCTGGATTTTCCCGGCCTCAGCGATCAGACCCTGCACCTGCGCGGTTGGGTACAGCCTTCGGCCGACGGCTGGATGCTGCAACTGATGGACATCGGCGACCTGCTGCTGGAGCGCCAGCAGTCGCGCAACCGTGAAGCCAGTCAGGCACTTGCCGGACAGATCAGCGAACACCTGCGCGTCTGTAGCCTGACGCGTTTGCCGCTGGTGCTCAGCGAGCAACTGCAGGCCATCGCCCAGCGCTGGCATATCCCGTGTCTGGCTCTCGCCCTGCTCGACGAACAGGAGCAGGGCTGGCAGATCTACGAGCAATATCGCGCCCACGACGCGCCGTTGCTGTGGCAGGACGGCCAACGTCTGGGCACGCCGCTCGACAGCCTCAACGGCAGCGCGCCGCAACGCCTCGGCGCCCATCATGGCTTGTACGACCACGCGCGGGTGGAGGCCACGTTCGGCAACGCCGACGGGTTCGCCGTGCCCTACAGCGATGATCGAGGGGTGGTGGCGTGGCTGCTCTGCGGCTTCTACACCGTGGACATTGCCGCCCCGCACCTGAACGACCGCGACTGGATGGCCCTGACCAGCGCACTGGCCGGCCCGCTGCTCAGCCGCCTGCGAGAACAGCAACATCATCACTACACCGAACGCCTGGAATCGCTGCAGACCCTGCTCGGCACCGGTTGGTGGGAAATGCTTGGCGACGACATGCTGCTGGCGCCTACGCTGCTCGATGTGTTGCCGGCGGACCGTGCTCGCATCTCGCTGCAAGATTGGCTCGCACTGATTCATCCGGCCGACCGCGAAGAACTGCGCAGCCGCCTGCATGCCCTGCAATTGCACGGCGAGCCCCTGACCCTGTGCGTTCGCCTGCACCGCAGCGGCCCCGGACAAACGCCCCTGTGGTATCGCGTTCAGGGCCAGGTCGCCGGCAGCGGTGAACAGCGGCGGCTGGTGGGATTCATGCTCGACATCAGCGACACGCGCAACCAGCAGCAACGCGCCGAAGCCGCCCATGCGCGGCTGGATAACCTGATCGCCAGTTCGCCGGCAGTGATTTATGTGCAGCGCTACGTCGAAGGTGCGTTGCTTGCGGACTTTTTCAGCGCCAGCCTGCAGCCGCTGCTGGGCTGGACGCCGGCCGAGGGCTGCGCCGCCGACTGGGTGCAACTGATTCACCCCGAAGACCGCGAGCTGTATTTCGCTCGCACCCGGCAACTGTTGCGCGAAGGCTCGGCGCGTGCGCGTTTTCGCTTGCGCGACGCACGCGGCGACTACCACTGGCTGCTCGACGAAGCCAAACTGCTGCGCAATGATCTTGGTCTGCCGGTCGAAGCCGTCGGGCTGTGGCTGGACGTCACCGAAGCGACCCTCGCCGCCGAACAGGTCAGACACAGCGAAGAGCGTTACCGGATTCTGGTGGAAGACTCTCCGGCGATGATCTGCCGTTATCGCCCGGACCTGACGCTGACCTTCGGCAATCGGCCGCTGGCGACTTATCTGGAATGCACCCCGGAGCAATTGCCGGGGGTAGATCTGGGCAGCTGGATGTCCGACGAACAACGCGCCGCCTTCATCCAGCGTCTGGCACTGCTGACCCCGGAGCTACCAGTGAGCACTGCCGAAATCAGCCTGCAATTACCCGGGCGCGAACATGCATGGTGGGTGTGGTCCGATCGCGGGGTGTTCGATGAACACGGGCGCCTGCTTGAAGTGCAGGCCGTGGGCCGCGATAACACCGAGGTGCGGCGCTCGCAGCAGCAACTCACGCAAAGCGCAAAAATGGCCACCCTCGGCGAAATGGCCACTGGTCTGGCCCATGAAATCAATCAGCCGCTGAACGTGATGCGCATGGCCATCGTCAACGTGCTCAAGCGCCTGGGCAACGGCGATGTGCAGATCGACTATCTGACCGACAAACTCAATCGCATCGACGCCCAGGTGCAGCGCGCCGCGAAAGTGGTCGATCACATGCGCGTGTTCGGCCGTCGTTCGGAGATCGAGCAACAACTGTTCAACCCGGCCTCGGCCATCGAAGGCACCTTGTCGTTGCTGGCCGAAGGCATGCGCGGCAAAGGCGTCGACCTGCGGATCAGCGAAACCGCTTTCAGCGTGCAGGTGCGCGGTTACGTCGATCAGTTGGAGCAGGTGCTGATCAACCTGATGGTCAACGCCCGCGATGCGCTGCTCGGCAAACGCGAGAAAGACTCATCGTTCAAGCCATGGATCTCGATTTATGCCGAGCGCGGCGAGCACAAGGTTCGGCTGTGGGTCGAGGACAACGGCGGCGGCATCGAGCCGCGTTTGCTGGAGCGGATTTTCGAACCGTTCTTCACCACCAAACCGGTGGGCGTCGGCACCGGGCTGGGGCTGTCGGTGAGCTACGGCATCATCGAAAACATGGGTGGTCATTTGAGCGTGCGCAACTCGCTGGAGGGCGCACGTTTCTGCATCGAGTTGCCGATTGCACCGGACGCCTAGATCACCAGATAGGCCTTGCCGGTCTGGCCGCAGGTCATGTTGGCACCGACGTCGACGTCCATAAGGTTGATGCCCAGGCTTTTCAGCAGATTGTTGAGCAAGGGGTCGAGCAAAGGTGCCAGCAAGTTAGTGACCACCGGCAGTAATTTGTTGGTGACATCGCTGATCAAAGAAGCGACCCCGGTGACGATAGAGCCCAAAGGATTACTGCCCTGCGGTTTGTAGACAGTCAGGTTGATGCCGGCCAGAGTCCCGGCGAGGCTGCCAACGATGTCAGTGGTTGGTGCCGCTGACTGCACGCTGGGTAGCAGCTTGAGGTTGGCCGGTGTATTGAACGGTGGAACGCTGGCGTTCACGCTGGAAAACAGCAGATCCTGGGTGTTTTTCGCGACGCTGGTGTCGAGCATGATCCCGATTCCTCCGGCCCCGAACTGAACGTGGCTGCTCGCGTCGCAGCCGAATAGCCCGTAGCAAGTCTCGATGCCCAGATCAATCAGCGGCAACGGCGTGACCGTCGGTTCGGCGGACGAGGAAAAGGCGTTGGACGGATCGATCTTGCCGAGTTTGAGATCGGCAATGGAGGTGATGGTATGGGCAGTCAGGCTCTTTACTCCAGTCGTACCTGTCGGACAACTGTAATCCGTGACATAGCTTTGAGCACCGCCCGCATCCAGACTGATATCGATTTCCGGAGAGGGCAGGAGTCTCGGGGCCAGTTGCTCGCAACCGGCTCCAAGCAGGCAGAGAACTGAGTTCAATGTGGCCGCCAGATCCAGGTGCAGCAGCGCATTCAAAGTCGGCGTCAAGGCACCCACTAATCCGAGCACGGCATTGGTCAACCCAGCCACCCCACTCAATACCGGCAGATTCACCGAGATGAAGGTGCGAATCTGCGCCGTGCGCACATAAATCCGGTCCGCCCCCAACGGATTGGCCTTGGCCCGCGCTGGATCACCAATCGCCGAAAACTGCGGCGGCTCGATCACCTTGACCCGCACCGTGACATTCGCCAGCCCCAGCACGCTGATCGGCAAGGTCGCGGCCACCGCGCTTTTGCTGTTGGCCAGTTGCACCACACCCTGAATCAGTTGCAGCAGTTGCAGGTTGGCATCCAGCCCGGCGGCGGTGGTGCCGGTCTGCAACTGCAGAATGTCGCCGAGTTTGACCGGCGCAGCATTGATCGCCGCAACCTGCAGCTGACCCAGCGCAGTGATCACCGTCGCGGTCGCGCCATTGAGCTGCACCACCGTCGCGGCCGCCTGAATCAGTTGGGTGACCGTGGCCTGGGTGTTGAGCAGTTGCGTGTAGTTGCCGGCGGCGACGTTGAGGTTGATCGCCAGTTGGTTGAGGTAGCTGAGCAGGTTGATGTCGGTGTTGAGCAGACCGTCCCAACCCAGTGCCGTGAGGTTGACGTTGCCGCCGAGCAGCCCGGAGAACAGCGGATTGAGAATGTTCGACTGGGCGGTGTTGATGCTCGCCAGCATACTGCGGATGTTCAGTTGCGCAACCGTCGGGGTCGGCTGCGCGGCGACGGCCGAGGCGTTGAGCGTGGTGTTCAGGCTGACCGCAGAGCCGCTGAACAAGGCCTGTACGCCGCCGGCAAAACTGGTGGTCACCGTGCGGCTGGCGTCCACTTTGATTGCGCTCGACCGGGTTGCATCGACGGTGAACGCACGCAGGCCGCTGGCCGCGGTCTGCACACTGCCGCAGGTCGTCGCGAGGGTGTTGTTGCTATCGATGATGTAGCCATTGCGCACTGCGCTTTGCCCGGCATAAGTGGCTGCACTGAGGCCTGACTGACAATTGCCGCCGCGACTGACCGCTTCCAGCGCCGCACTGTCGACCACCCGCTGCAACTTGCGCTGCTCCATGTACAACCGACCGGTGTCGACCACCAACAGCATCAACACCAGCGCCAGACTGAGGGTGGCAGCCGCCATCAACCCGATCGCCCCGCGTTGCCGGGCCGGGCCGTTGAACTGCGTACGAGGCGACATGGCGCACTCCTTTGCCGGCGCGTTGCCGAGCGCTACCTCCGATGGTGGATTTGAGTGTAGACGGCGCTAGTGGCAACGCGCCATTTGGTGCTGCACAAAACCCTGCAGACCTCGTCTTCTCGCGAATGCGCTGTGTCATTCAACATGGATGTGGCTGACACGCCGTCTTCGCGAGCAAGCCCGCTCCCACAGGGAGATTTGTGGTGGGGCAAAAAATGGGAGCCTCTTGGGCTCCCTTTTTTTTTACAGCGAACTAGCGCGGTGGATAGTTGGCCAATATCCGGCTGACGGTTTCGCGCACTGCGTTGCTGCGATCCTGCGGATTGGGCGTGCTGCTGAGCATCTGTTCATCGCTGCCGCGCCACACCAGTTTGCCGTCCTTGCCGTCGAGCAGGTCGATCTGGATCGTTGCCACCTTGTAGGTGATGTTGCGGGTTTCGTTGTACATCGGCGCGCCCCAATACCCGTTCCACGGGCCACCCCAACCGCCGCCGTAGTTGGTGGTCACTTGCTGCTGGCGATCCTCGACGATCAGGTAGGTTTGCACGCTCAGGTCGCCTTTGGCCCCCGCAGCGGCAGGGCGCAAGCCGCGTTGATCAAGTTGATCGCTGACGGCCTGGCGGATGCGTTGCTCGGTCAGGTCGCTCTTGATCCGTGGATCATCCGGGCGATATTGCAGCGCCGGTTCTTTCCAGCTCCAGCTGCGATAGGCGGCGAAATCGCGGCTGGCGTCAAAGTCGTGATTGACCTGGTTGGCAGCGCAGGCACTGAGCAGCGCGGCCATGGCCAGTAAAGCGAGACGACGGAACATGGTTGTTCTCCGGTTGAAGGCCTGAACCTGCGAAGCGTTCTCACCTGAAGTCTAGCTCGGCGGATACGCCGACAGGGCTTTTTCCAGAGCCTCGCGAATGGCGTCGGTGCGCACCAGTTGGCTACCCTGATTGGCGGTTTCGGCGCTGGCGCTCCACACCGGTTGACCGGTGCCGGCGTCGAACAGATTGACCTGCACCACCACGACCTGCTCCTGATAGGTGCGAACAATCGGCACAGTGTTGTACATGCCGTAACCGCGCCCGTAGCGATCATAGCCACTGTATCCGCCGTAACCGTAATCGTCCTGCACCTGCCGCAAGCGGGTTTCCAGACGCAGATTGGCGCTGACCAGCAAATCGGCCGGACGATTGTCGTGCAACGGCCGCAGACCACGCTGATCCAGCGCATTGCTGACGGCTTCAGCCACTTGCGCCGAGTCGGCCCAGGCCGTGCCCGGCGGTAACTGCCCGTTGAGCCAGGCCCAACTGCGATAGCGCCCGTAATCGCGTGTCGGCGCCGGGTAGGCGCTGCGATCAAACGTATTGGCCGCTTGCGGCGGCGCCGGCGGCAACGGCCGCGACTGCGCGACATACGGGTTGCTGCCCTGGCAGGCGGCCAACCCCAGACAGATCAGCAATAACCCGAGTTGAGCTTTCATGTAGTGCTCCGATCAGATCGGCCGGCAGATCCAGTGCAAGTAACGCCCAAGCCCGGCGAAGCTTGGGTGACGACGGTGCGCAAGTTCCATCTCCAGCAAGTCCACCAGTTCGGCGCGGGCCTGGAATTCCACCGGCATGTAGTCGTGGAAAACCCGGATCCCGCTCTGGGTTTCGACCTGCCACAACCCTTCGAGTTGCGTTGCCAGTTCCCGCGGGTCGAGCGGTTGCTGCGGGGTCAGGCTCTGCTTTTCACCGGCCATGGTGTTTTTGCGCATTTTCTTGAAATGGCCCTTGAGCAGGTTGCGGTAGATCAGCGCATCACGGTTGTAGAACGCCAGCGACAGCCAGCCACCGGGCTTGGTCAGTTGATGCAGCACCGGCAGGATCGCGTGAGGTTCGGCTAGCCATTCGAGCACCGCGTGGCAGATCACCAGATCGTAGGGCTCGGTGAGCTGACCGAGCAGCTCCTGCCACGGCGCCTGAATGAACGTTGCGCTCTGCCCGGCTTCGGCGAAGCGCTGACGGGCGCCCTCAAGCATCGGCTCAGCCGGTTCGGTAAAGGTCACCTGATGGCCGCGCTCGGCCAACCACAGCGACATGTGGCCCAGACCGCCGCCGATGTCCAGCACGCGCAGCGGTCGGTCCGGCAATGCTTCGGCCAGGTCGGCCTGCAACACCGCGAGGCGAATCGCGCCTTTGGCGCCACCGTAGATTTTTTCGGCGAACCGGGTCGCCAACTGATCGAAATGCCGGTCGCTCATCAGCTGAACCGCCGTTCGCTGTCGGCGAGCTTGCTGCGCACCACTTCATTCATGTCCAGCCCCAACTCGCTGCACAGCAGCAACAGATACAGGACGATATCGCCGACTTCCTGCCCGGCATGCGCCAGTTTGTCCGCCGGCAACTGGCGTGACTGGTCTTCGGTCAGCCACTGGAAAATCTCCACCAACTCGGACATCTCGACGCTGGCGGCCATGGCGAGGTTTTTCGGGCTGTGAAATTGCCGCCAGTCATTGCGGTCGCGAATGGCGTGCAGGCGTTCGGTCAGTTCAACAAGGTTCATCGGGCTCTCCTGAAGGCGTATAGCTTCGGGGGGATGTCGGCTGAACGCAAGCGGCCATGGCTCGCTCCCACACAGGATTGAGGCAAACCCTCTATAGTTGCAGGGAACTCGGCCACCCGCGCGGTGGCCCAAGGCTCAGCTCTTTCATCAGGATGCACACATGCAGGTAGAAAGCTTTTTCGAATGGCTCGGCCAGGCACTCGGTTCGATCATCCGTTTCATCGTCGACGGCCTCAGCGGCCTGTTCAACATTCTGAGCAACGCCGGCGGCAACTTTGTCGATGGCCTGGCGAAGACGCTGGGCATGGACACTTCGATCATCAGCATCCTCGCGCTGATCGTCGGCCTGATGCTGCTGTGGTCGGCGATTCGCGCGTTCATGAATGCGTCGATCATTGCCGGGATCATCTGGCTGCTGTTGGGGTTGTGGTTGTTGAGCTGGATTATTCACTGACACCCCCTCTTCCCCTGTGGGAGCGGGCTTGCTCGCGAAAGCGTCAGATCAGTAAAAGCTGTTTTGACTGACACACTGCCTTCGCGAGCAAGCTCGCTCCCACAATAGATCGCATGAATCGCTACAATCCCCGCTCCCCCAAGGAGCCCGCATGTCCAACCTGATTGCCGACTGGCGCGACCGCCCGACTCACCGCAAGGTCTGGGCGCTCGCCGCGCCGATGATTCTTTCCAATATTTCCGTGCCGCTGGTGGCGCTGGTTGACAGCACCGTCATCGGCCACCTGCCCCACGCCCATCAGTTGGGCGCAGTGGCGGTCGGCGCCAGCCTCTACACGTTTCTCGCCTGGGCCATGGGCTTTCTGCGCATGGGCACTACGGGGTTTGCCGCTCAGGCCGCCGGGCGCAGCGACGGCGCGGCGTTACGGCAGATTCTGTTGCAGGGTTTGCTGCTGGCGCTGGGACTGGCGATCGTGCTCGGCACTCTCGGCGTGCCGTTGAGCGGCGTGGCCCTGCACTTCATGCAGCCGTCGGCCGAACTCGATCAACTGACCCGCGAGTTCTTCCACACCCGGTTATTCGGGCTGCCGGCAGCGCTGGCCAGTTACGCCCTGGTCGGCTGGTTCCTCGGAACCCAGAACGCCCGGGCGCCGCTGGCGATTCTGCTGAGCACCAACCTGATCAACATCGCTCTCAATCTGTGGTTCGTGATTGGCCTGGAATGGGGGGTGGTCGGTTCCGCCCGGGCCTCGGTGATTGCCGAGTGGAGCGGCGCCCTGCTCGGCCTGTGGCTTACCCGCGGCGCATTGCGCGCCTATCCCGGGCACATCGCCTGGACGGCCTTGAAGGTGTGGCAGAGCTGGCGCCCGCTGCTGGCGGTCAACCGCGACATTTTCATCCGCAGCCTGGCGCTGCAATCGGTATTTTTCCTGATCACCGTGCAAGGCGCGCGGCTCGGCGATGCCACGGTGGCGGCCAATGCTCTGCTGCTCAACGGTTTGCTGCTGACCGCGCATGCGCTGGACGGTCTGGCGCATGCGGTCGAAGCGTTGTGCGGACACGCCATCGGCGCCCGCGACCGGCTCGCCCTGCGCCGTTCGCTGGTGGTGGCCGGCGGCTGGTCGTTGCTGGCCAGCCTCGGTTTTGCCGCGCTGTTTCTGTTGGGCGGACACTTGTTCATCGAGATGCAGACCGACATCCAGAGCGTGCGCGATACCGCGTTCATCTATCTGCCGTATCTGGCGGTACTGCCGCTGATTGCGGTCTGGAGCTACTTGCTCGACGGCCTGTTCATCGGCGCCACTCGAGCCCGGGAGATGCGCAACGGCATGCTGCTGACCGTCGCCCTGCTGCTGCCGTTCGCCTGGGCATTACAGGGACTGGGCAATCATGGGCTGTGGATAACGTTCCTGCTGTTTATGGTCTTGCGCAGCCTGACCCTCGGCGCACTGGCCCTGTGGCTGCGGCGCAACGACGGCTGGTTCAGCGGTGCCGCTCACTGAGCCGGTGTGTGTTTGACGAACGCGACGACCTGATCGAGTACCGGCGCCAGTCGCCGAAGTGGCCGCGACAGGGTCGCCACCAGCGTCACATGACTGGGGCGCGAGTAGTACAGATCCTGCACCGGTACACCCGCCTCGCGCAGTTTGCGCGCCAGGCCTGCGGTGTTGCGCGTCGGGTTGACCAGATTGTCCTTGGTCGCGGCGATCAGCAGTGCCGGAGGCTCGCCCGCCCTGACGTGGTTGATCGGCTGCGATTGCGGCGGTGAGTCCGGCCAGAAGAATACCGGACGCACCTGCGGATTCTTGATGGGCAGAAAATCATACGGACCGGCCAGGCCGATCCAGCCGCTGAGGTCTTTTGGCGTCATGCCCACCGCACCGAGCAGCCCCGGATCCAGCGCCAGCATCGCCGCGTTGTAAGCGCCGGAACTGTGGCCCATCAGGTACAGGCGTTGCGGGTTGCCGGAGAACTCGCGGATATGCGCCCGGGTCCAGGCCACCGCCCGCGCCGAGTCTTCAAGAAACAACGGATAGCGCACCTGCGGGTAGAGCCGATAATCCGCCAGCACCGCGACAATCCCCCGCGACGCCAGCGCCTCGCCGACAAACGCGTAATCGCCACGATCACCGCTATTCCAGCTGCCGCCGTAGAAGAACACCACCACCGGCGCGCCCTCCAGCGGCTGGCGCGGCACGTAGACGTCGAGCTTCTGTCGAGGATCATCGCCATAGGCAATCCCGGCGGTTCTGTGAAACGTGTCGGCGGGGGTCAGCGCATTGAGCACCTTGACCGGGGAACATCCCGTCAGCACCAGCAGCAGAAACCCGCCGAGGACTGCGCCGAACCGCTGCCACAGAGGATTTGTCATGGATGTCGCACCTCAAGATTGATCGTTCTGCCACTGTCGCCGCACATGCTCGAGCCGTTCCTGCTGGCTCAGCCCGTCCGGCACGCCCGGCAGTTGCGCCCGCGGATGCTGCAAGCGTAGCCACAACCAGCCATCCAGCACCGTACGGTCGCTGAAACCCAGGCTCAGCCCCTCCTGCACATGGGAGGCCATCCGCGTGTAGTCGGTTCCGAGTGATTGGCACCAGCGCCAGATGTGGTGTTCCAACAGGCAACTTTGCAAACGTTCGCGCTGACGATGGGTAAGGCTTTCGTCGATCCCCAACGGCTCGACCGCCCACTGCGGATTGCGCAGTTGCTGCCAGCCCTGACTGCCGATGGCGAGGTCGGCCCAGGTGCCACCGAACCAGCGCATCAGCCGGATCGGCCCGAGCCAGCGGCTCAAGTCGGCGGCGTCACAGGCGTCGAAAAAATAACTCGCTGTCTGGCGGTTGTAATAACCGAGCAAGGCACGGTGATTGAGCCCGAACGAGACCGTCAGCATCCGGCGCAGGTGGCTCAGCATTACTGCCTGCGAGGCATCACTGGCGAACAACAACCCGCGCCAGGTCTGCGGATCACGCTGACACAGCGCCGCCAGTGCCGGGCAGTCATGCAGGTCGACCAGCAGCGGACCGTGCTCGCTTACCGCTTGAAACTCGGTGCCCTGGAACAGCCGCGTGCAACGTACGCTGGCGAACCCCTGGCGCAATGTCGCCAGCGCCTGCTGCGCATCGGCGCCATCGAGCAACAGCCACTGTACCTGCGGGGCAAAGCCGACGCCGCTCAAGCGGCGCCGTCCTGATCCAGCGACGCGACCAATCGGCAACTGCAGATCGACGCCGTGCAGTGGTTGTAACTGCCGCCGCCGGGCATAAGACACAGCAGCAACAGCGGTTCGGCAGACTTGAGCCATTGCGCCAGGCCCGCGCTCGGCAGCACGTCCGGCAGCGCCAATGGCGCTTCGCAGTCTTCGATCACCGCCGGCTCCTGCAGCACACCACTGATCACCGGCTGATCCGGATCGCCTTCATGAAAACTCACCACCACTTCAACGCCTTCACGCAACGATGTCAGTGAGGCGTCGCTCAACGCTGCTGCGAGCGGCAGCCAACAATGGCTGGCGGCAGCGCCTTCGCCCTGATAAAGCCAGTCGAACTGCACCGCCACCGGCCGCTGATCGTCGGGCTGCGGTTCATCGACCGTCACCACCCACGCACGTTGCAGACTGTGCATGCGCGGCCTGGCACAGGTGCTCGTCAATGTCGGCAGTTGCGCCTGGGCGGCGGCGACGATCCGGTTGCTGTAAGCCGGCTCGCTGGCGGGATCAGCACGATGCTCGATCCGGCTCAGCAACCAGCGGCGGTTGCATTCGGCAAACGGATGCGCGGTCAACGCCAGCCACTGCGCGGCGCGCAAGGTCGGCAGATCGCTGTGGCCATAAGCTTTGCCGGCCTGCGCCGAACCCGCGTCCACATCGCTGGCGTCCACCTGCATCTGCCAGCGTCTTACCGCCGGGGTGCTCGCGCCATCGTCCACAGACGCCGCGCCGGCCACGGGAAAACGCCCTGGATCATCGACAAAGACCAGACAGTGTCCGTCCGGCCGGTGCTCGAAGTAGTAGTGGATCCGCGCCTGCGCGCACAGCCGCTGCACAAACTGCAGGTCCGACTCCCGGTACTGGGTGCAGAAAGTGTGCACCGGGTATTCGCACTGCAAATCAAAACGCCGTTGCGCACCAACGATCCCATGCTCCTTGAGCACCTGCGCGAGGATCTTCGGCACGCACTGACTGCTGAAGATCCGCTGACTGAAACGCAGCGCCAGACAACTCAGCTTCGGTCCCAGTGTCACTCGACACAATCGGGCGCCCTGATCGTGCTCATGCTGAACGACACTCTGCAATTGCCCGCTCAGGCCATTGTGTCCGGGACCGAACTGCAGGAACGCCGAGCGGAAAAGCAGGCCGGCCAGGTCAAGTTGCGGATCATTGATCAACAGATCGATATCAAAGGCGAAGGGTTCGCTGATGCCCTCACTTCCGGTAAAGGCCAGCACCTCGAAGGGCTCGGGCAGCCCCGTTACATCGAGACGAAATGACGGCTCGTTGACTGATTCGAACATGGGCGGATCTCTACAGGAGGGGCGGCCGGGGATTCTCGCCGAGAGCCATGGCCGAGTAGAGAGCTGAAGTACAACTTAGGAAATGACCTACGCGAAAAGCAGACCGGATCACTTCTCCGGCTGTGGCAGGCAATTATTTCGCAGGGGATTTGGGAAATGTCCCACCGGGTCATCCGAATTTTCCACAGCTTGAGGGAAAATTTCAGACAACCCGGTGCAACAGACCTGACTCAGGAAGACAGGTAGGAGGAACGGGTCAGGCCCAGACGCAAGGCATCGAGGAACTGCGTACGCTCGCTGGCACTGATGCGGGCACTGGCGCACTTGTCGCGGTAGTGGGTCATCAGTTCTTCCGGCGACAAGTGCACGTAACGCAACATGTCTTCGATGGTGTCGTGGGTCTCGATACCGGCGTGGTACACGCTGCCATCGGCGTTCTGGTAGATGTTCACCGAGTCGGTGTCACCGAACAGGTTATGCATGTCGCCGAGGATTTCCTGATAGGCGCCGACCAGGAACACGCCCAGCAGATAGTCCTCACCTTCGTTCAGACCGTGTACCGGCAGGCTGGTCTCGATGCTCTGCTCGTCGACGTACTGGTTGATCTTGCCGTCGGAGTCGCAGGTCAGGTCTTGCAGCACCGCGCGACGCAGCGGCTCTTCATCCAGACGATGCAGCGGGATGATCGGCAGTACCTGATCGATCGCCCAGGTGTCCGGCAGGCTCTGGAACACCGAGAAGTTGCAGATGTACTTGTCGGCCAACTTGTCGTTGAGTTCGTCGAGCACCTGGCGGTGCGAACGCTGACGTGCCTTGAGCGAGTTGTGCAGGCGACGGCACACAGCGAAGTAGCACTGCTCGGCCAGGGCTTTTTCCGCCAGGGTCAGTTTGCCGTCGGCGTACTGCGAAGCCACGTCGCTCATGTAGTGCGTGGCGCGCCAGTAAGTCTCGGTGACCATTTCGATATCGGTCGGGCCGAGCAGGTCCACCAGCCACTGCACGGTTTCCGGCAGGTTTTCCTTGTTTTCGATCAGCGGGATTTCGTCGTTGTGTTTCTCGACGTCGGTCACCTGCACCACCAGCATCGCGTGGTGCGCGGTCAGCGAGCGGCCGCTTTCGGAGAAGATGTGCGGATGCGGCAGGCTCTGCGCGTCGCAGAACTCCTTGAGCATGCCGACCACGACACCGGCGTAGTCGTCCATGTCGTAGTTGATCGAACTGGCGTTGCGCGAGTGAGTACCGTCGTAGTCGACACCCAGACCGCCGCCGACGTCGATGTGATCGACCGGCAGGCCAAGGTTGCGCAGCTCGCCGTAGTAACGGATCGCTTCCTTGAAACCGTGCTGGTAGTCAGCCAGGTTGGCG
Organism: Pseudomonas sp. PS01299; assembly: GCF_029960145.1. Classification (NCBI taxonomy): domain Bacteria; kingdom Pseudomonadati; phylum Pseudomonadota; class Gammaproteobacteria; order Pseudomonadales; family Pseudomonadaceae; genus Pseudomonas; species Pseudomonas sp. PS01299. The sequence goes on from NZ_JASCPO010000025.1 coordinate 34,829, forward strand.
ATCTGCGAACCCATGTGGAAGTGCAGCAGACGAATGCCCTGATCGAGGCCGGCAGCGCGGAAGCGCTCGACCACCGACAGCAGTTGCGCCGCCGACAGACCGAACTTGGATTTCTCGCCACCAGTGTCCGCCCACTTCGACGACGCCAGCGACGACAGGCGCACGCGCAGGCCGACCTGTGGCTTGACCTTGAGCGAGGCGGCTTCTTCGATCACCAGGCCGACTTCGGATTCTTTCTCGATGACGATGAACACATTGTGGCCGAGTTTCTGCCCCATCAGCGCCAGACGGATGAACTCGCGGTCCTTGTAACCGTTGCAGACGATGGTGCCGCCCTTCGGCGCCAGCGCCAGCACCGCCAGCAGCTCAGGCTTGGAGCCGGCTTCCAGACCGATGGAAACGTTCTGGGTAGCGATGATGTTCTCGATCACCGCTTCTTGCTGGTTGACCTTGATCGGGTACAGCGCGGTGTACTTGCTCTGGTATTCCAGGCGCTCGATGTTCGAGTCGAAAGCACCGGTCAGCTGACGGACACGGTCTTGCAGGATGTCGGGGAAACGTACCAGCAACGGCAGGGACAAGCCGCTCTTGCGCAGTTGGTCGACTTGTTCGAACAGGTCGATAGGCGAGCTGCTCGGGCCGTTCGGACGAACTTCGACGCGACCGGCGTCATTGATCGCGAAATACCCGGCCCCCCAATGGCGAATCCCGTAAACACTGCGGCTGTCCGCAACTGTCCATTGGCTGCCATCGTCTTTACGTGTGCGTCGTACGGACATCGAAGTCCCCTATAAAGAAGTCATAGTGCGTCGCCTGATTGCAGGCCGGCGCAGTCTAAAGAATGAAAATGACGGTTCGTCAGCGCGGCGGTAGACCGCGCTGACCGCGTGTAGTTTAGAAACCGGTCATGAACAGGCTCTGTGAAAACCATGGAGACGACGCCGGATCTGAACTGCTTCAGTGCCGGATCAAGCCGCAGATGGATTTCACAGAGGCTGCTAGCCGCCGGACTTCTTCGCTTTGAAACCGTGTTTGATCAGCTCTGCCAAGAGTAGCTCGACATGATCGCCCTGGATTTCGATGATCCCGTCCTTCAACGCCCCACCGGTGCCGCAACGTTTCTTCAACGTTGTCGCCAGCTCCTTGAGGGCGTCTTCGGCCAGTGGCACGCCGGTGATGGTGGTCACCGTTTTGCCGCCACGGCCCTTGCTCTCGCGACGCACGCGGGCAATGCCGTCTCCGGCCGGTATAACGGTTTGTTTGCAGATACAGGCGTCCACCGGCTTACTGCATTCCGGGCAATGACGACCTGCGTCGGTGGAAAATACCAGGCCACCAAGGGCGGCGAAGGATGCGGCTTTTTTGGCCACCGGCAATCCTCTTGGGAGGACAAAGACTGATCGCAACCTTGGGCAAGGTCATCGACCGCGAAGCCCCACTCAGGCAGGGGCAGCGCTACTGCACCGTGCGCTTGAACAAAAGCAGGTCGGTGCAGCTTGAAAAGGTCGCGCAGTGTAACGGCAAAAAGCGCAATTGCTAAGAGCCAATCGGCGCCAATTTATGAGTTCTTTGCGACGTCGCTTTGCTGAGCCTTCAGATAGCGCTTCAACGCGGCCAGAGAGTCCGGACAGTAAGGCTTTTGCTCGATTTCGCGCATCACCTGCTCGACCGGAATAAAGCGTGCTTCCAGCACTTCTTCAGGCTGCAGTTTCAGCGGGCCGTCCCACACCGCGGAAAATGCCGAACACCACAAACGGTTGCCGGTGTCTTCGAAGAAGAAATGATCGTGGGCGGTCAATTCCACCCCGCTCACACCCAACTCCTCTTCCAGCTCGCGGGCCGCCGATTCGGCGTAGGTCTCATCGGCCTGCACCATGCCGCCGGCCGCCACATCCCAGTAACCGGGATAGATCGCCTTGCTCAGGGTGCGCCGGTGTACGCAGAGCTCACCAGCGGAATTGAACAACATGATGTAGGTGCCGCGCCCGATCAGCCCGCGCTCACGCAGATCGGCCCGCACCAGGGCGCCGAGCAAGTTGTCCTGCTCGTCGACCCAGGCGATCTGTTCGGCATCGGAGGCGGCGCGGTGCGCCGCCTCTTTGGCGCTATCGACCATGACTCAGCCCTGATTGAGCAATTGACGCAGATCGATCACTGCGGCGTTGGCCCGGGAAATGTAGTTGGCCATGACCAGCGAGTGGTTGGCCAGCACGCCGAAGCCGCTGCCATTGAGGATCATCGGGCTCCAGACCGGCTCCTGCGATGCTTCCAGTTCACGGATGATCTGACGCACGCTGACCGTGGCGTTCTTTTTCGCCAGCACATCGGCAAAGTCCACTTCGATGGCGCGCAACAGGTGCGACAGCGCCCAGGCCTGACCACGCGCTTCATAGAACACGTTGTCGATCTGCATCCACGGAGTCTCTACGACTTCCTCGTCAACTTGCGGTACTTCGCCAACCGCCGGCACTTCGGTTTTCAGCGCGGTGTTGAGCTTGACCCGGCCGACACTGGCGGACAGGCGTTGCGACAGCGAACCCAGACGGGTGCCGACATCGCCCAGCCAGTTGTTGAGGTTGTCGGCGCGGGCGTAGAACAAGGCGTTTTTCTGCGTTGGATCAGACAGACGCGCCTGGTAACGGCTCAGGGAGTTGATGCCTTCCTGGTATTCCGATTCGCTCGACGGCAGGATCCAGCTCTTGTTGTCGAAGTTGAAACGCGGTTCGGCCTTGGCCAGATCGGCATCTTCGGCCGACTGCGACTGCGAACGGGCGAAGTCTTTACGCAGGGCTCGGGTCAGGTCACGCACCTGCACCAGCACGCCGTATTCCCAGCTTGGCGTGTTGTCCATCCACAGGCCAGGCGGGAAACGGTCGTTGGAAATGTAGCCGCCCGGTTTGTTCAGCAACGTACCGGCAACGGTCTTGAGGGTTTCGACCGTGGTGTAGCCGACGACCATCTGCTTGCCTTCTTTCTCGGCAGCCGCCTGGGCGTTTTGTGCCACCGGAAACAGCGCCGGCTCCTGGCTCCAGTACCAGCCCAGGCCGATGGTCACCAGCAGATAAATGCCGATCAGCGTGGCCAGCGCGCGGCTGAACAACAGCCCGCCCACATAGCTGCGGGTGGCCGACTTCGGCTCAGCGGCACGTTCAGGCGCGCTGCCCGCGCGGTTCTTCCAGTCCAGCATGGCGATATCCTTTCAATCACTTGGGTTCAACGGTTCGACCACAACCATACAACAACGTGCCAAGGCCGGCACCCGCCATTGAAGAGAAGCAGAAAATCCACGGAACGCGCGACATCGCCCCGCGAACTCTCTAGGGGTTTCCCTGATGCACTATCACCAAAGACGCCCCGGAACAGGCAATTGCAGATCAGCGCCTGTCTACAGCGCAGCGTTGTGCACACAGGCATTTTGACCCGTCGATCAGCGCCATACTCTCGTTTTACGGGAGGCTCACCGACGAACAGGTTCAATCCGATACCGCCCGGTCAGAAACTGAATTGTGCAGCACCGCAGATTATTGATGCACGACACTCATATAAGGGAAAAGAGGTGCTAGCATAGAGCCACCAGTCGATCTCAGCATGCGCCCTAACTAGTAGTCAGGATATGACCGAGCCAGAAGACCCCAGCCGTGAGCGCCTCAAGCACCACTTTGCCCAGCGGGTAATTCATCAGGCACGTCAGATTCTTGAGATATGGCAGCGCCTGCAACGCAGTGAGTGGTCCACCGCCGACCTCGCCGAACTGAGCGAGGCCAATCTGCGCCTGCTGCGTTTTGCCGAGCGCTTCGAGCAGCCCGAGCACACGCAACTCGCGCGTCATATCGGCCAGTCGCTGGAAGCGGTGGACGCCAATCGCGGACGCCTGAGTAGCGGCCTGATCACTGACCTCAATCGTTTGATGCAGCGTCTGTCGCGCACCGGTCTGCGCCATGGCGATCAACTCGACCAGACCTTCCTGCCGCCACTGCGCAAACCGATCTACGTCATGTTGCAGGATCACGACCGCGCCGAGCGGCTGGCCAAGCAGCTGGAGTTTTTCGGCCTGACCGCGCAGGCGCTGGACAGTGTCGCGGCGTTTCGCTCCTCGATGGTCGAGCGCTTGCCCGCCGCGATCGTCATGGACGTGGACTTCAGCGGCGCAGGCGTCGGCCTGCAACTGGCTGCCGAAGCTCAGGTTGGCCTGGAAGAACCGCTGCCGCTGCTGTTTTTCAGCCTGCACGAAACCGACACCCCGACGCGCCTCGCCGCCGTGCGCGCCGGCGGCCAGGAATTTCTCACCGGCACCCTCGAAGCGTCGAGCCTGCTGGAGAAGATCGAAGTCCTGACCTGCGTCGCCCAGTACGAACCTTATAAAGTGCTGATCATCGACGACTCCCGCGCCCAGGCCTTGCACACCGAGCGCTTGCTCAACAGTGCCGGAATCGTCACGCGCACCCTGATCGAACCGATCCAGGCGATGGCCGAACTGGCGGACTTCCAGCCGGATCTGATCATCCTCGACATGTACATGCCGGCCTGCACCGGCACCGAACTGGCCAAGGTCATTCGCCACAACGACCGCTACGTCAGTGTGCCGATCATTTATCTTTCGGCCGAGGACGATCTGGACAAGCAGCTCGACGCCATGAGCGAGGGCGGCGACGATTTCCTTACCAAACCGATCAAGCCTCGGCATCTGATTACGACTGTGCGCAACCGCGCCGCCCGCGCGCGCAATCTCAAGGCACGCATGGTCCGCGACAGCCTCACCGGCCTGTACAACCACACGCACATCCTGCAATTGCTCGAAGACTGCTCGTTCCGCGCCCGTCGCGAGAACAAGCCGCTGAGCTTTGCCATGCTCGACATCGACCACTTCAAGCGAGTCAATGACAGTCACGGCCATCCGATGGGCGACCGAGTGATCAAGAGCCTGGCGCTGTTCCTCAAGCAACGCCTGCGCAAGACCGACTTCATCGGCCGGTACGGTGGCGAAGAATTCGCCATCGTCATGCCCGACACGGATATAGAAGCGGCGCACAAAGTGCTCGACGAGATCCGCCAGCGCTTCGCCGAAATCCACTACCCGGCGCAACCGCACGATTTGTGGTGCACCTTCAGCGCCGGCGTGGTGGAAATGCACGAGGATTCCGACAGCCTGATGATGGCCAGCCAGGCCGACGAAGCGCTGTACCGCGCCAAAGGTGCCGGACGCAATCGAGTGCAGACCGCGCGCGACTCAAAGCAAAGTGCCACCTTTTCATCGGAATCCACTGATTCGGTCATAACCCTGTAACAGAACCGCAATAAATTCAGGCGCTTACCATTTCTGCCGTTGGTAGCCGTCATGCGCCTGAAGTTGCTCACCAATCTCAACACTCTGCTGTTGGTCGCCGTCTGCGTGGCGCTCGGCGCAACGCTGTGGTGGTCGCAAAAAGCCTTGGAGCGTCCGTATCTGTTGATGGAGCGCTACCTCGGCCTGTCGCAGCAATTTCAGAATGACGTGGCGCGCAATGTCGAGGACTACCTCGCCAGCGGCGACGCCCTGCGCCTGAGCAGCGCCAGCCAGGCCATCGACGGCCTGCAGAAGGAACTCGGCGAACTGCCGCCGGCACTGGCCGAGACCCTGCGGCCAAGCCTGTCGAGCCTCGAAGAATTCAGCAAAACCGACCTGCTCGCGGCCGGCAAACTGGCCGGTGATCCGCAGGCGTTGCTGTTGCAGGCCGAACGCGAACTGAGCGCCAGCCTCGACCAACTCAGCACCTACGCCAATGGCAACGCGTCTTACCTGACGCCGCTGCTCGTCGCCTCGCAGCACTTGGGCAAGCTGTCGCTGGCCCGCGACAAACTGGTCAGCAGCGGCCGCAGTGAACTCGCGGCCGACGTCGAGCGCGAAGTCGACAACATCCGCACCCAGGCTCAGGCCATCGACGCCCTGCCCCTGCTCGGCGTGGTCGCCAGGAACGAATCCGGCAGTGATGATTTCGCCGCGATGATGGGCATCGAAAGCACAGAAAAAACCGCCGCCGAAGACGCCGGGGTCGGCCTCAAGCGCGAACTCAACAGCCTGCTCGGTCGCTACCCGGCGGAGCTGGCGCGCACCCGCGAGCAGATCCAGAAACGCACCGATCTGAGCACCGCGACCCATTTGAAGATCGCCGCCGTGCAGCAAGCCATCGCCGGACTCGAACCGGTGGTACGCGCCCAGCACGGGCAGATTCAGGGCGAAGTGCGCCTGATGCAGGGCGTGATGATCGGCCTGATTCTGCTGATCGCGCTGCTGATCGACACCTTGCAGCGGCGCCTGTCGCGCACTCTGACCAACCTCGCGCCGGCCCTGTCGACCTGGGCCGAAGGCGATTTCAGTCGCGACATTCAGTTGGGCAAAACCAACCGCGAACTGCATGACATCGAAGCGTCACTGAATCGCCTGCGCGCGTATCTGGTGGATCTGGTCGGGACGATTCGCGGCAATGCCGAACAGGTGGCCGGCAGCAGCCGTACGCTGGCCGAACTGAGCAACGACCTGCACAGCGGCGCCGAGCATCAGGCGGGCGACACCGCGCTGATCCGCGATTCGCTGGGTGAGTTGGAAGCGACGATTCAGCAAGTCGCTGGGGATGCACGACAGGCCGCCGATGCCAGTCGCCATGCGGGTCTTGCCGTCGAGCACGGACAAGCCGTGATCGGCCAGAGCCTCACCGGCCTGCATGCGCTGGTCGGCGAGGTGCAAGGCAACGCGCAGATGATCGAGCACCTGGCCGAAGAGTCGGCGACCATCGGCGGCGTGCTGACGGTGATCCGCTCGATCGCCGACCAGACCAACCTGCTGGCGCTGAATGCGGCGATCGAAGCGGCGCGGGCCGGGGAAATGGGCCGTGGTTTTGCGGTGGTGGCCGAGGAAGTGCGCTCACTGGCGCAACGCACGGCGGGCGCCACGGCGGAGATTCAGACGCTGATCGCCGGCCTGCAAACTGCTGCCCGACAATCGGTCGAAGGCATGCGCGCGCAGGTCGAACACGCCGAAGCCACGGCCAGTCAGGCACAAGCGGCAGATGGCGCACTGGATAAAATCGTCGGCGCGATCCAGACCATTTCCGACACGGCGATCCGCATCGCCGATATCACCGCTCAGCAAAGCGGCGCGGTCAGCGAGATCCGCGACCATAGCGAGCGGATCCATCAATTGGGCGGGGATAACCTGCTGCGCATCGGCCGCGGGCGTGAGCAGGGTGAGAATCTGCTGGAGTTGGGTGGGCAATTGCATACCGCCGTTCAGGCATTCCGCGTCTGATAGGCCGCTATCGCGAGCAGGCTCACTCCTACAAGGGAACGCATTCCAACTGTAGGAGTGAGCCTGCTCGCGATAGCGTCATTCGCATCAGCGCAAATCTTGCGGAATGACCGAATCAAATCACTCAGTCATAAATTTCGCGCAAACATCGGTCATCGTGCTGGCTATTGCAGAGAACTGGACAGTCACAAAGCCTTTGCGGCATAGTCGCCGGGTTCTGACGACTGCTCATTCATAACAAGGAACACGCAGATGGCGACGCTACTGGTGCTGCACGGCCCCAACCTGAACCTGCTCGGCACCCGTGAACCCGGCACTTACGGTTCAACGACCCTGGCGCAGATCAATCAGGATCTGGAGCGCCGCGCCCGTGAAGCCGGCCATCATCTGCTGCACCTGCAAAGCAATGCCGAGTACGAATTGATCGACCGCATCCACGCCGCTCGCGGTGAGGGTGTCGATTTCATTCTGATCAATCCAGCAGCATTTACACACACAAGTGTCGCATTACGTGACGCGCTGCTGGGAGTGAGCATCCCATTCATCGAAGTGCATTTGTCCAACGTGCACAAGCGCGAACCTTTCCGCCATCACTCTTACTTCTCCGATGTAGCGGTGGGAGTGATCTGCGGCCTTGGCGCCAGCGGTTACCGACTGGCCCTGGAGGCCGCACTAGAACAGCTTGAAACACAGGCAACGACTTGAACCACAAGCGTTAAACGCCCCTGACCGACCCTTGGGAGTTGATGATTCATGGATATCCGTAAAGTTAAGAAACTGATCGAATTGCTGGAAGAGTCCGGCATCGACGAGCTCGAGATCAAGGAAGGCGAAGAGTCCGTACGCATCAGCCGTCACAGCAAGACCCCGGCTCAGCAGTACTACGCTCCGGCGCCGATGCAGGCTCCAGCCGCTGCGCCTGCCGCCGCTGCTCCAGTAGCTGCTGCCGCTCCGGCTGCTGCTGCTCCGGCACTGAACGGCACCGTGGCCCGCTCGCCAATGGTAGGCACCTTCTACCGTAAATCTTCGCCAACCTCGCCAGCCTTCGTTGAAGTCGGCCAGACCGTGAAGAAAGGCGACACCCTGTGCATCGTCGAAGCCATGAAGATGATGAACCACATCGAAGCTGAAACCAGCGGTGTGATCGAATCCATCCTCGTCGAAGACGGCCAGCCGGTTGAGTACGACCAACCGCTGTTCACCATCGTTTGAACTGCGGAGAGCCTTTGATGACTGCGAAGTTGGAAAAAGTTCTGATCGCTAACCGCGGTGAGATCGCCCTGCGGATTCTGCGTGCCTGCAAAGAGATGGGCATCAAGACCGTCGCCGTTTACTCCAAGGCCGACAAAGAGCTGATGCACCTGGGTCTGGCAGACGAGTCCGTCTGCATCGGCCCGGCTTCTGCCGCTCAGTCCTACCTGCACATCCCGGCCATCATCGCTGCCGCTGAAGTGACTGGCGCTACCGCCATCCACCCAGGCTACGGTTTCCTCGCGGAAAACGCCGATTTTGCCGAGCAGGTCGAGAATTCCGGCTTCGCCTTCATCGGCCCGAAAGCCGAAACCATTCGCCTGATGGGCGACAAGGTATCGGCCAAGCACGCGATGATCGAAGCAGGCGTGCCTACCGTTCCAGGTTCCGACGGCCCGCTGCCGGAAGACGAAGAAACGGCGCTGCGCATCGGTCGTGAAGTCGGCTACCCGGTGATCATCAAGGCAGCAGGCGGCGGTGGTGGTCGCGGCATGCGCGTGGTGCACAAGGAAGAAGACCTGATCGCCTCGGCGAAACTGACCCGCTCCGAAGCTGGCGCGGCGTTCGGCAACCCGATGGTCTATCTGGAAAAATTCCTGACCAACCCGCGTCACGTCGAAGTTCAGGTACTGTCCGACGGCCAGGGTCACGCCATCCATCTTGGCGACCGCGATTGCTCGCTGCAACGCCGTCACCAGAAGGTGCTTGAAGAAGCGCCGGCACCGGGCATCGACGAGCAGGCGCGCCAGGAAGTTCTGGCTCGCTGCGTCAAGGCGTGCATCGACATCGGCTACCGTGGCGCTGGTACCTTCGAGTTCCTGTACGAGAACGGTCGTTTCTACTTCATCGAAATGAACACCCGTGTTCAGGTGGAGCACCCGGTTTCGGAAATGGTCACCGGTATTGACATCGTCAAGGAGATGCTCAGCATCGCCGCTGGCAACAAGCTGTCGTTCACGCAGGATGACGTGGTGATCCGCGGTCACTCGCTGGAGTGCCGGATCAACGCTGAAGACCCGAAAACCTTCATGCCGAGCCCGGGCACGGTCAAGCATTTCCACGCCCCAGGCGGCAACGGCGTTCGCGTCGATTCGCACCTGTACAGCGGTTATGCAGTTCCGCCGAACTACGACTCGCTGATCGGCAAGCTGATCACTTACGGCGCCACCCGCGACGAAGCCATGGCGCGCATGCGTAATGCCCTGGACGAGATCGTGGTTGACGGGATCAAGACCAACATCCCGCTGCACCGTGATCTGACCCGCGACGAAGGCTTCTGCAAAGGGGGCGTGAACATTCACTACCTTGAGCACAAGCTGGCTGGCGAGAAGCACTAAGCTTCAAGTCCGCACAGACAAGGCCGCCTTCGGGCGGCTTTGTTGTTTCTGCAGATTACATAAACCCCTGTAGGAGTGAGCCTGCTCGCGATGAGGCCGGCACATCCAGCATATGTGTCGACAGCACCATCGCCATCGCGAGCAGGCTCACTCCTACAAGGGAACGGCGTTTCAA